>JBEAMY010000178.1:0-6294 GCA_041165725.1 Pseudomonadota bacterium | reverse complement strand
CCCCGCTTCGCGCGCTCAGCCCTGTCGCGCTACACGCCAGCCGCCTTCATGGATTTGCTGCGCCGTCATGGCGTGGGCTTTCACGAAAAGCACAAAGGTCAGATGTTTTGCGACGAGTCCGCGTCTGCTGTGATTCAGGTTTTGCTGGATGAATGTCAGGCAGGGCCATCGGGGGGCAGCGTCGATCGCTTGCAACCCTGTCGATTGCACCGACTGATTCACCACCCCAACCTGAGCGCCGCCTACGAAGCTCACACCGATGCGGGCGTGATCCATGCGCGCGCAGTGGTGGTCGCCACAGGTGGCTTGTCGATCCCAGTCATTGGGGCTACCGGCTTGGGCCACGACTTGGCCCGTCAGTTCGGCTTGGCGGTCGAGCCCACGCGACCCGGTTTGGTGCCTTTAAGCATGCCCACTCAGGAATGGACGCGCCAGTCTGAACGTTCAGGTTTGTCGTTTGCCGCACGGGTTCGTTTTGGATCTGGCCGCAAGGCGCTGGTCTTTGAGGATGACGTCTTGATCACCCACCGCGGTTTGTCCGGGCCTGCCATCTTGCAAATCTCCAACGCATGGTTGCCAGGCCATCCCATCGAAATCGACGCTTTCCCGCAACGCCCGCTCAACCCTTGGCTGATGTCGCTTAAAACCAGCAGTCGACTGAGCCTGAGCCAAGCCCTCGGCGAGTTGATTCCGCAGCGTTTGGCTTCCCTTTGGCTGGACGGTGACGCCCAAGCCAGCAAGCCCTTGGCCGAATGCGCTGACGCCTATATCCGGCAGAAATCTGAGCACTTGCAAACCTGGAAAGTACTGCCAGCCGGTACTTTAGGTTATGCCAAGGCAGAAGTCACGCTGGGGGGTGTCGCCACCAACGAGCTGTCTCAACAGACCTTGGAGTCGCGTCAAAGTGGGCTTTACTTCATCGGCGAGGTGGTGGACATCACGGGTTGGCTGGGGGGATACAACTTTCAGTGGGCCTGGGCCAGCGCCCATGCTTGTGCCCATGGACTGGCCGCCAGTCTGGGCCGGGCTTAGCCATGGCTATAATCCTGGTTTTGCCAAAACCAACCTCTTTCACACAATGACCACCATCCGCGTCAAAGAAAACGAGCCGTTCGATGTGGCACTGCGCCGCTTCAAGCGCACCATCGAAAAACTGGGCCTGCTCACCGAGCTGCGTGCTCGCGAGTTCTACGAAAAGCCCACGGCCGAGCGCAAGCGCAAAAAAGCTGCTGCCGTCAAACGCCATTTCAAGCGCGTTCGCAGCATGCAATTGCCCAAAAAACTGTACTGATCTTTTCGATCTGTCTCCTTTGGCTCGCCCGGCTAGACCGCGCGGGCCTTTGTTTTTTCCCACATTGGAGCCCTGTTCATGGAACTCAAAGCCCAAATCACTGAAGACATGAAAACCGCCATGCGCGCCAAGGACAGCCTTCGTCTGGGCACCATTCGGCTTTTGCAAGCGGCCATCAAACAAAGAGAAGTCGATGAGCGCATCACTCTGGATGATGCAGCTGTGGTGGCCGTGATCGACAAGCTGGTCAAACAGCGCAAAGACTCCATCGCCGCTTACGAGCAAGCCAATCGCCAAGATCTGGCCGATCAGGAAAAAGCGGAGATGGTCATTCTTCAAGCCTACTTGCCCGAGCGCATGGACGCGCAAGCGGTAGCCCAAGCCGTGGCGGCCATCGTGGCCGAAGTGGGTGCCCAAGGCCCTCAAGACATGGGCAAAGTGATGGGGGTGGTCAAAACCCGCCTCGCGGGCAAGGCCGACATGGGCCAGGTATCGGCAGCGGTCAAAGCGGCCTTGCAAGGCCAGTGATTCAGGTTCCCGCCACCGTCATTCGGTCGATCAGCACAGAACCCACGGTTTTGGCGCCCTGGTTGTAGGCATCAGCGCCAACGGCGACGATGCCCTGATACATGGTCTTGAGGTTGCCCGCAATGGTGATTTCGTGGACGGGAAAGGCGATCTCGCCGTTTTCTACCCAAAAGCCACTTGCGCCACGCGAGTAATCCCCGGTGACGCCATTGACGCCCTGACCCATCAACTCGATCACGAAAAGCCCGGTACCCAGTTTGCGCAGCATGGCAGGCAAGTCGTCTTCGGGCCGGGTGAGGCGTGAACTCATCATTAAGTTGTGTGAGCCACCGGCATGACCCGTGGTTTGCATGCCCAATTTGCGGGCCGAATAAGTGCTGAGGAAATAGCCTTGAACTGCACCAGCACGCACCACATCGCGTGCACAAACGCGAACACCCTCTTCGTCAAAAGGCGAACTGCCCTTGCCCGTGGGAATGAACGGGTCTTCGTGAATGTCGATGTGAGGCGCAAAGACCATCTTGCCCAAACTGTCGTTGAGGAAAGTGGTCTTTCGGTATAGCGACCCTCCGCTCACGGCATGAACAAAAGAACCCAGCAATCCTGCAGCCAAAGGGGCCTCGAAAAGCACAGGGCACTCGGTGGTGGGGATTTTGCGGGCGTGCAATCGGCTGAGCGCCCGTTCGGCGGCATAACGGCCCACGGCTTGCGGGCTGGCCATGTCCTGCGAACGGCGCATGGAGGTGTACCACGCATCGCGTTGCATGTCGTCGCCTGAAACTGCAATGGGTGCGACCGACAAGCTGTGGCGTGTGGTGGCATAGCCCCCTTCAAAACCGCTGGTGTGCGCACTGAAAAAGTGACTGTGCTGAGCCGACACCCCAGCGCCTTCGCTGTTGGCGATGCGTGAGTCAGTCGCGAAGGCCGCAGCCTCGGCCTCACGGGCGAGATCAGCGGCTTTTTCGGCTGTGATGGCCCAAGGATGAAAAAGTTTGAGATCGCGATGCTCGGTGGCGATCATGTCGGCATCGGGCAAGCCCCCAGCGGGGTCTTCGGCCGTGAAGCGGGCGATGTCGTAGGCAGCTTGCACCGCTTGCTCAATGGCATGTGGCGAAAAGTCTGAGGTGCTGGCACTGCCCCGGCGCTGACCGAGGTAAACGGTCACGCCCAAGCCTTTGTCGCGGTTGCGCTCGACGGTTTCAAGCTCGCCTTTGCGAACCGACACCGACAAGCCAAAAGCTTCGGAAACATCGGCACCGGCGTCGGTCGCGCCCAAACGTTTGGCATGGTCAAGGGCCTGATGAACCAAGGCCCTGAATTGGTCTTGTGAGTAGTCGAAAGTCGGTTTCATGTGCGACCTATGATAGCGGGCGAGACAAGGACTTACACATGTCGAGAAAACCCAAAGCCGGTTATTACGTCAAAGGTCATTTCGTTGCCCTGGGCAGCGAAATGGACTTGGCCCTTCGCTCCGAGGCCAAAGGCGATACCGGTGTGAGCAAAACCGACCTCAAGCGAGAAAGTGACCACCGCCAAAGCGTTGGGGCTCAACTTTGCGACATGGGGCGGGATCGCTTTGATCAATTGGTCGAAGCCGGTCACGTGCCCGATCGGCTGGCCGATGGCATCAAGGAACTCAAACGCATCACCGATTTCGAGGGCAAGCGCAGGCAAGCGCAGTACGTGGGCAAGCTGATGCGGCAACTCGATGACGAGCAATTCGCCGCCATCGAAGCCGCCTTGGACGCTCAGCACCATGTTCAGGCCGATGAATCCCTGCTTTTGCACGAGTTGGAGCATTGGCGCGACCGCTTGCTTGCGGACGATGCAGCCCAAGCCGAGTGGTTTGCTCAGTTCCCTGAAGGCGACCGACAGCAATTGCGCGCCTTGGTGCGCCAAGCCCGCAAAGACCAAGGCCCAAGTGCCCATGAATTGGCCCAAGGCCAATGGCCCCGCCATGGCAAGGCCTTCCGTGAGCTTTTCCAATGGCTCAAGTCCAACCGCACTTTCCCTGAACCCGAATGACCTCGACCCCCACAACCGCAGCCCCCCCTGAGGTGCCTGAGAGTGACCCGAATGCTGACCCCGTTCGCATCGGCATCGTCTCCATCAGCGACCGCGCCTCCAGCGGCACTTACGAGGACAAAGGCCTGCCCGCTTTGAAATCGTGGTTGGGTCGGGCATTGATCAACCCGATTCACTTTGAAGCCCGGCTCATTCCGGATGAGCAAGCCCAGATCGCGCAGACCCTGGTCGAACTGGTGGATCTGGGCTGCAGCCTGGTGCTCACCACAGGCGGCACTGGGCCCGCTTTGCGCGACGTCACGCCCGAGGCCACCTTGTCGGTGGCCCATAAGGAAATGCCGGGATTTGGTGAGCAAATGCGCCAGATCTCTTTGCAGTTCGTACCCACGGCCATCTTGTCGCGGCAAGTGGCAGTGATCCGTCATCAAAGCTTGATCATCAACTTACCCGGCCAGCCCAAGTCGATTGAAGAGACTTTGCAAGGGCTCCCCCATGTGAACGGCATCTTTGCTGCGGTGCCTTATTGCATCGACTTGCTGGGTGGCCCTTACCTTGAAACACGTGAAAACCTTTGCAAGGCTTTTCGCCCTAAAAATGCCATCCGTCCTGCGCGAACGGAATCATGAATCAGTCGTGACCGATTCATACAAGCTGTCGCCATGGCTCAAACCATACTTGAGCGCTATCCCGACACCTTGGCCTTCATGCGTGACACTGCGGCCCCATTGGCAAGCCGGGTGCTGGCCGGGCTGTTTGCTTAAATGAAGTTCACTTGCCAATCAGCTGATTGATGCGTTCGGCTTCGTAATGTTCCTTGCGAGCCGCTTCATCTGGCACGCAAGCGCCAGCGCCTTGCACATGGGTCGACAGGGTTTCTATGGTTTTCCAAAGCAAGGCAATCTGATGTTCCTGACTGGCCGTGGTGTCGCTCAAACCACGCAAGGCCAAGCTCAATGGGTCATCGCCTTGAGTCACTCCATAGGCCGAAAAAGCCGCAGCACTCAAATTGCCCGACTCGCGCTCTTCAGGCAGGATGATGCGCGCCGGATTGCCCACTGCAGTGGCTCTTTCAGGAACAGGTTTGGTCACGACGGCATTGCTTCCGATTCGCGCGCCCTCGCCCACGGTGAAGCCACCCAAGACCTTTGCGCCTGCTCCAACCACCACGCCTCGGCCCAAGGTGGGATGGCGCTTGGCGCCTTTGTAAAGAGAGGTCCCCCCCAAAGTCACGCCCTGATAAATGGTGCAGCCATCGCCAATTTCTGCCGTCTCGCCCACGACCACGCCCATGGCGTGATCGAAGAAAACCCCCTCACCAATCTTTGCGCCGGGGTGGATCTCGATGCCTGTGAACCAGCGGGAAAAATGAGAGATGAAGCGGCCCAACCACTTGAGGCCATGGCTCCAACACCAATGGGCGCGGCGGTGCAAGATCAAAGCATGCAAGCCTGGGTAACAGGTCAGAACTTCCCAAGCGCTGCGGGCAGCGGGGTCTCTTTCCAGGATGCATTGAATGTCGGAGCGAAGGCGGGAAAACATGGACAGAGTCTATCTGGAGTCGCAAAACCTCATTCGCTTGGTGCTCAGGCTCGACGCGGCGGCGTGCTCTCTAACATTTGCTTGGCGACACCCCTGAGGATGTGGATGTCCTCTTCGGTGAGTTGTGCCCGATTGAACATTTGATTCAGACGGGGCAATAACTTTTTGGGGGCTTGAGGATCTAAAAACTGCAGGTGCACCAAGGCCTGTTCCCAGTGCTTGAGCAAGCCCGCCACTTGCTGGGCATCGGCCAGTTGCGGCTCAAGGGTTGCAGGCTTGACTTCAAAGCCGCCCAAGGCAAGTCGCCATTCGTAAGCCACCAACTGCACAGCAGCAGCGAGATTGAGCGATCCGAATTGGGGATCGGTGGGGATGGTGAGCACCGCATGACAACGGTAAATGTCCTCGTTGAGCATGCCAAAGCGTTCAGAACCGAATAAAAAGGCCACACCACTTTGATCTGGCTCTGAGCCTTTAAGGGTCTGCGATTGCTGCGAAGCCCACTCGCGCGGGGTCAGGGTTGGCGGGCCGAAATCGCGAGGGACCATGGCTGTGGCGCACAAAGTGTTCATGCCCTCCAAGGCCTCGTCCAGCGTGTCGACGATCCTGGCCTTTTCCAGCACATCCAGGGCGCCACTGGCACGCTGGATCGTCTCTTCGCGCCGCAGCACATTGGGCCAACGGGGCTGAACCAGCACCAAATCGTCAAAACCCATGACGCGAAGCGCTCTGGCGGTCGCGCCCACATTGCCGGCATGGCTGGTTTGGATCAAAACAAAACGGGTTTTCATCGACTTAAAATTTGAACTTGAGGGTCATCTGACCCCATCACACCGATTGTTCCATCAAAGTTCAAACCTGCTGCGCTCTGCGCCCCCTTGCCATGACCACCTCAACGGTTTCCAACTCAT
>JBEAMY010000177.1:0-2747 GCA_041165725.1 Pseudomonadota bacterium | reverse complement strand
AAACGGTGTGCATCCGCTTGTTGCTGCCCACAATCGCATCGGTTGGACAAACTGGCAGGCACAAGGTGCAACCGATGCACCACTGCTCATCGATCCATGCGATGTGGCGCGGCCCTTCGGTGCCAAAGTCTGGATTCAGGGGAAGCTCGGGTTGCCCCATGATCCGAGCCAGCCGTGCCACACCCGATTGCCCTCCGGGTGGGCATTGGTTGATGGCGGCTTGCCCCTCGGCCATGGCTTTTGCATATGACGCACAGTCGGGGTAACCGCAGCGCGTGCACTGAGTTTGGGGCAAAGCATCGAGCAAGTGGCGATAGAGGCTCATGCCCACCCCCAGGGTTGATGCGTCAGGCGGTTTTGCGCTTGGTGGTTGAGCGCGACTTGGCCGATTTGATCCCCGATGAAGCCTGAGAAGGCTTGAGTGAGCGGGAAGCCTTGCGTTGGCTTGCCGAGCGTTGACGAGGCGTTTGAAGGGCTTTGGCGCCTTTGGCCACCACGGTTTGGGCATGAGAGCCACCGGAGTGGTCATCGCTCATCATGCTGGGCTCAGAGACAAACAAATGCTTTCTGGCCAAAGGTTGGCGCTTGAGCAAGAAGGCGCGGACTTCGGGGTAGACCATTTCGCGCCAGCGGCGACCACTGAAGATGCCGTAATGGCCAGCGCCCTTGACTTCGAGGTGGATCTTGTCGGACTCAGGGATGCCTTTGCAAAGGCCATGTGCGGCTCGGGTTTGACCCAAACCGGAGATGTCGTCCAGCTCGCCCTCGACCGTCAGCAAGCCCACGCCCTTGATGTCTTGAGGACGCACGCGCTCGATTTCGCCTCGGACATTGGGCACATCCCAGGTGCCCTTGACCAGGCTGAAGTCCTGGAATACCGTCTGAATGGTTTCCAGGTAGTAATCGGCATCCATGTCGAGCACGGCGTTGTATTCATCGTAAAACTTGCGGTGGGCATCGGCACTGAAATCGTTGCCCTTGACCAAATCGTTGAAGTAGTCGAGGTGGCTCTTGAAGTGGCGATCGGGGTTCATGGCCACAAAGCCTGTGTGTTGCAAAAAGCCCGGATAGACGCGACGTCCTGCACCGGGGAAATTGGGCGGGACACGGTAGATGACGTTGTTCTCAAACCATTCGATGCTTTTATTGGTTGCCAGATTGTTGACCGTCGTGGGTGACTTGCGCGCATCGATGGGACCCCCCATCATCACCATGGAAATGGGAACTGGCTCACCGCGCGAGGCCAGCAAAGAAACCGCTGCCAGCACAGGCACTGTGGGCTGGCACACCGACATGATGTGGATGTCGCCGTAAGCTGCTTGGATGTGATGGATGAAATGCTGGACATAGTTGATGTAGTCGTGCAGGTGAAATTCACCTTCGGACATGGGCACCATGCGGGCATTTTTCCAGTCGGTGATGTAGACCTTGTGGTGCTGCAGCATGGTCTGGACGGTGTCACGCAGGAGTGTGGCGTAGTGACCAGAAAGAGGGGCCACGATCAGCACCACAGGCTCATGCTTGATGCGCTCTAGGGTGACGGGGTCGTCGGTGAAGCGCTTGAAGCGGCGAAGCTGGCAGAAGGGCAAATCGAGCTCAACGCGCTCGTCGATGGCGATTTCCTGACCCTCGCTTTCAATGGCACGGATGTGGAACTCAGGCTTTTCGTAATCTTTGTAGAGGCGATAGATCAGGTCAAAGGACGCTGCCAGTCGGTGGGATGCAGGTTGGTAGGAAAACGGAGACTGATTGTTGCCAAACAGCCTGGACGAGGCCTTAGCGAATTCCGCAAAAGGCTCCATGAGTCCACGCTGGGTTTCATAAAGTTGGTAAAGCATCAGGATTCCTTTTGACCAAGATGAACGGATCGCAAGATTGCCAACATTACTCAGTCAGCAAGCACTTTGGCGATGGATTGGCATACGTGCTGAACGTTGCCACTGTTGAGAGCGGCCACACACATGCGACCCGTGTCGGTGCCATAGACACCGAACTCTTGACGCAAGCGCACCATTTGGTCTTTGCTCAGCCCTGAGTAGCTGAACATGCCGACTTGCTGTGTGATGAAAGACATGTCTTGCTTCACGCCTGCGGCCTTGAGGCCCTCGACCAGAGCGGAACGCATGGCCTTGATGCGCACACGCATTTCGGCCAATTCTTTTTCCCACTGGGCGCGCAGGTCTGGGGTGTTGAGCACGGTGGCCACCACCGTGCCGCCATGCGTAGGAGGATTGGAGTAATTGGTTCGGATGGCGATTTTGAGCTGGGACAGCACGCGATCTGCTTCGTCTTTGCTGGCGCAGAGTGCAGAAAGTGCACCAACGCGTTCACCATACAGGCTGAAGCTCTTGGAGAAAGAGGTTGAAACGAGGAAATCAATGCCCGCAGCCACAAACTTGGCAATGACAGCGCCGTCTTCGGCAATGCCTTGGCCGAAACCTTGGTAGGCCATGTCAAGAAAGGCCGTCAGGCCGCGCGACTTGACCACAGCAATGACTTCGTCCCACTGGGCTGCAGTGATGTCGTAGCCGGTCGGGTTGTGGCAACAAGCGTGAAGCACCACGATGGTGCCCGCTGTCGCAGCGTTCAAAGATGCCAGCATGCCTTTGAAGTCGATGGACCGGGTGTCGGCTTTGTAATAGGTGTAGTTTTCAACGGTGAAACCCGCTTGACTGAACAAGGCCCTGTGGTTTTCCCAGCTGGGGTCGGAGATCAGGACCTTGGCATTGGGGTTCAGACGCTTGAGG
>JBEAMY010000176.1:0-6401 GCA_041165725.1 Pseudomonadota bacterium | reverse complement strand
GTCGCCTCATGCTTCAGGTGAACAACTTATCGCTCAAAGCCCAAGACCCTTTTGGGGTAGACCTCAACAGCATCTTTCTGGGCGTTTCCGCTGGAGAAATCGTGGGCATCGCGGGCGTGTCTGGCAATGGCCAGCGCGAACTCTTGCGCGCACTCTCTGGCGAAGACGTGCGCGCACCTGCGGCCAGCGTGTGTTTGCAGGGGCAGTCCTTAGGCGCCATGAACCCAGATGCCAGACGCCGTTTGGGCTGGCATTTCGTTCCCGAAGAACGCTTGGGCCGGGGCGCGGTGCCCAGCCTGAGCCTGGCGGCCAATTTGCTGCTCACTCGCCATGAAGCCGTGGCCAAAAGCGGTTTGCGCGGCCTCTTGGGCTGGTTGGACATCCATGCTTTGCGCGAGCAAGCGCAAGGCATCATCGATCTATACCGTGTCAAGGCCAGTGGTCCCGATGCGAGTGCGCGTTCCCTGTCGGGCGGCAATCTTCAAAAATTCATTGTGGGCCGTGAAATCGAAGCCAAACCCAAAGTGCTCATCGTGTCGCAACCCACTTGGGGCGTGGATGTCGGTGCCGCCGCACAGATCCGTGCGGCGCTGGTGGCCTTGCGCGATGCGGGCTGTGCCGTGCTGGTCATCAGCGAAGAACTCGACGAGCTGCTTGAGCTCTCAGACCGCATTCACGTGATTGCCAACGGCCGACTTTCGCCCAGCATTGCCCGCATGCATGCCACGGTGGACCAAATTGGCATCTGGATGAGTGGTTTGTGGGAGAACTCAGCACTCGGCCAACAGGAGACTGCTCATGTTCAGGCTTGAACCGCGCGCCCAAACCTCGCGCTTTTGGAGCCAGGCCTCACCGGTCTTGGCCTTGTTGATCACGGTCTTGGTCGGCGTCATGCTGTTCAGTCTTTTGGGCAAAGATCCCGTCAAGGGCTTGCAAGTGTTTTTCTGGGAGCCCATCAAAAATGCATACGGGTGGTCTGAGCTTTTGGTCAAGGCCACGCCTTTGCTCTTGATTGCCTTGGGCTTGTCGGTGTGTTTCAGGGCCAATGTCTGGAACATCGGGGCTGAAGGGCAATTCGTGATGGGGGCCATCTTCACCTCGGGTGTGGCGCTCACTGCAACGCCAGACAGCGCACCGGGTTTTTGGATCTTGGCCATGTTGGCTGGCGTGGCTGGCGGCATGCTTTGGGGCGCGCTCACCGCTTGGTTGCGCGACCGCTTCAATGCCAACGAAATCTTGGTCAGCCTCATGCTGGTCTACGTGGCCATCATGGTGTTGAACTACCTCGTTTACGGACCTTGGAAAGACCCCAAGGGCTACAACTTTCCTCAAACCCAAACCTTTGAAGCCATCGCCCAGATCCCGCGACTGATTCAGGGCTCGCGCGTGGGCGTGGGCAGCATCTTGGTCCTTTTTGGCGTCTTGGCCCTGTGGGTGTTTTTGTTCAGAACCCGCGCCGGCTTTGCCCATCAGGTTGGGGGCATTGCACCCGCTGCCGCCCAATATGCGGGCTTCTCATCGCGCAAGGCCTTGTGGCTGGCCTTGCTGGTCTCTGGGGGCTGCGCAGGTCTGGCGGGTGGCCTGGAAGTGGCTGGCCCATTGAGACAACTCACGCCGTATGTGCCCGTGGGCTATGGTTTTGCGGCCATCATCGTGGCCTTTGTGGGCCGGCTACACCCCATAGGCATGGTGTTTTCGGCACTCTTGCTGAGCATGTTCTACATCGGGGGTGAGCTGGCGCAATCGCGTCTGGGCTTGCCCCGTTCGCTCACTGGCGTGTTCCAGGGCTTGCTGCTGTTTTCGCTCTTGGCTTGCGACACACTGATGAATTACCGCATCCGCTGGCACGTCAAGGCCAAGTCTCAGGAGGTCGCGTGATGGAAACCTATGCTTTGCTCATTGCCTCGACCATGAACGCGGGCACGGTGCTGGCGATTGCGTCTTTGGGCCTGCTCATCAACGAAAAAGCGGGCGTGCTCAACTTGGGGGCAGAGGGCATGATGTTGTGCGCGGCCATCGCAGGCTTCGCAGCGGTCGTTCATACCGGGAGTGACCTTGCTGGCTTTGCCGCCGGCATGGCTGCAGGTGCCGCCATGGCTTTGATCTTTGGCTGGTTGGTCATTTGGCTCAACACCAATCAGTACGCCACGGGATTGGCGCTGAGTCTTTTTGGTGCAGGCTTTTCGGCGTTCGTGGGCACCTCCTATGTGCAATCCAAATTGCCTGAGCGCATGTCGTTTGCTTTGCCCGTCTTGTCCGACATGCCTTGGGTGGGTCCAGCCTTGTTCAGGCATCACCCCATGGTCTACCTCACGATTGCACTGGTGGCAGGACTGATTTGGTTTTTCTACCGCACCCGCGCGGGGCTGGTCCTGCGTTCTGTGGGTGAATCGCCAGAGTCGGCCCATGCCCTGGGCTATCCGGTGCGGCGAATTCGTCTTGCTGCGGTGGTGGTGGGTGGCGCTTTGTGTGGCCTGTCTGGGGCCTACATCTCGGTGATCTACACCCCACTTTGGGTCGAGGGCATGATTGCGGGCAAGGGATGGATTGCGCTGGCGCTCACCACCTTTGCCACTTGGCGACCCGCGCGCGTTTTGCTGGGAGCCTACCTCTTTGGTGGCGTCACCATGTTGCAATTTCATCTGCAATCGGCTGGGGTTGATGTACCCAGCCAGTTTTTGTCCATGTTGCCGTACTTGGCCACGATTGTGGTTCTGGCCCTGATTTCCAGAAATCCGCAATGGTTGCGGGTGAACATGCCGGCCTCCATCGGCAAACCCTTTTTCCCTGGCTCATAATCACTTCAAACCCAACCCACTCTGAAAGGACTTTTCCATGACCGATCTCTCCAAGCGCCGAATGGTGCGTCTGGCTGCCCTGACCGCTGTGGCCGCTGCCGCTCTCGTGGCTTGCGGCAAGACCGAAGCCCCTAAAGCCGAGGCGCCCAAGGCCGAAGCCCCCAAGGCTGAACCCCTCAAAATTGCATTCGCCTATGTGGGCCCTGTGGGCGATGGTGGTTGGACGTTTGCACACAACAACGGCCGCTTGGCCCTGGAAAAAGAGTTTGGCGACAAGATCCAGACCTCTTTCGTTGAAAACGTTCCCGAGTCTGCTGACGCCGAGCGTGTGATCCGTGACATGGTGGGTCAAGGCAATAAACTGATTTTTGGCACCACCTTTGGTTACATGGACCCCATGCTCAAAGTTGCTGCCGACAATCCCGATGTCAAGTTTGAGCACGCCACGGGCTACAAAAAGGCCCCCAACATGCGCACCTATGACAGCCGCACCTATGAGGGCGCCTACATGGCTGGCGTGATTGCAGGCAAGATGACCAAGACCAACACGCTGGGCGTGGTGGCTTCGATCCCCATTCCTGAAGTGATCCGCAACATCAACAGCTTCACTTTGGGCGCTCAATCGTCCAACCCCAAAATCAAGACCAAAGTGGTTTGGGTCAACGAATGGTTCAACCCCCCAAAGGAAACCGAAGCGGCCACCTCGCTGATCAATGGCGGTGCTGACGTGCTGTTCCAAAACACCGATTCGCCCGCTGTGCTCAAGACTGCACAGGACAAGGGCAAGCGCGCCTTTGGATGGGACTCAGACATGACCGCATATGGCCCCAAGGCACACTTGGCGTCAGCCGTGATCAATTGGACGCCGTACTACATCAAGGCCACCCGCGACATGCTTGAGGGCAAGTGGACGGGTGACTCTGGCATTTGGTGGGGCGTGAAAGAAGGCGCCATCGACATCGTGTCCATCGCTGAAGATGTGCCTGCCGAGACCAAAGCCCGCATCGAAGAAATCAAGAAAGGCCTGAAAGACGGTTCCTTCTCGGTTTGGAAAGGCCCCATCACCAACAACGCGGGTAAGGTGGTTCTTGAAAAAGACGCGGTCGCTGACGACGCGTTCTTGGGTGGCATCAATTTCTACGTCAAAGGCGTGGAAGGCAAGGTGCCCGGCGGCAAGTGAGCATCGAGCTCGCCTCACGCATCCCGACCCAGCGCTTGAGCGACTGGGTTCGGGCATGTCCCAAGGCTGAACTTCACGTTCACATTGAGGGGACGCTGGAGCCAGAACTGATTTTTCGGCTGGCCCAGCGTAACCACGTCAATTTGGCCTACCCTTCAGCGGAGGCGCTCAAAAAGGCATATGCCTTTACCGATTTACAAAGCTTTCTAGACATTTATTACGCAGGCGCCAGCGTGTTGCTGACCGAAGAAGATTTCTTCGACATGGCCTGGACCTACTTGAACAAACTGCACGGCCAGGGTGTGGTGCGCTGTGAAATGTTTTTTGATCCGCAAACCCATACCGAGCGGGGTGTCCCTGTGGCGGTGGTCATGGCCGGATTGACCGCGGCGGTTCGCAAAGCCCAGACCGATTGGGGCATGAGCGTTGCGCTGATCCTTTGTTTTTTGCGCCACCTGAGCGAAGACGATGCGCAGGCCGTGTTCACCGAGGCTCTGCCGTTTCGCGATCAATTCATCGGCGTGGGCCTGGACTCCAGCGAGAAAGGCCATCCGCCCTCAAAATTTGAGCGGGTCTTTGCCCGTGCACGAAGCGAAGGCCTGCATGTGGTGGCTCATGCGGGCGAAGAAGGCCCGCCCGAGTACATCTGGCAAGCCTTGCAATTGCTCAAGGCCGAGCGAATTGATCACGGCGTACAGGCACCACGCGATCCAGCGTTGATGGCCCATTTGGTGGCGCACCAAATTCCACTGACGGTTTGCCCCACCTCCAACATCAAGCTGTGCGTGTTCAAAGACATGAGCGAGCACAACCTCAAGGCCTTGCTCGATGCCGGTGTGTGCGCCACGGTGAACTCTGACGACCCGGCTTACTTTGGTGGCGACTTGCTCGACAACTACCTCTTGCCCATGAAGGCGCTGGGACTCACGCCTGCCCATCTCTACGCTTTGGCCCGCAACAGCCTGGTCGCCTCTTTTGCACCCAAGGCACTCCAGCAACAGTGGCTGGATCAGCTGGATGTCTGCACCCGAGCTCATGCCGCGAATTGATGTCCCACCTCAGCTGTTGGTGGTGGGCGCGGGCATAGGTGGCTTGGCCTTGGCACATGCTTGGACCCAGCGGCCTGAACTTGCCGAGCACGCGCTTCAGGTCGTGGAACAGGCGGCTCAATTGACTGAAGTGGGAGCTGGCGTACAGCTTGGCCCCAACGCCACCCGAATCCTCAAAGCTTGGGGGCTTGAGGAGGCCCTGAAACCTTTTTTGACAGTACCTGATGGCATTGAAGCCATGAATGCGCGTGGCCAGCGCGTGGGGTGGTTGCCCCTTGGCGAACGGTGCCAACACATTCACGGCGCACCTTACTGGACGATTCATCGAGGCGATTTGCACCGTGTTTTGTGGGAGTCCGTGAGGTCGCATGGCCGCCCTGAGGTTCATTTGTCGCGAACCCTTGAGTCGATTCGCTGCGAGACGGCGGACCCTACCGTGGCCTTGAGGTTTGCCCATCACGATGAAGAACTGCAAGGCACTGGCCTCATTGCAGCCGATGGGATTTGGAGCACGGTGCGCCGTGGTCATTGGCCCAAGTCTGTGTGGCGCGACACGGGTCAAGTGGCTTATCGGGCTTTGGTGCCCATGGGCCAAGTCCCAGAGCGTTGGCATTCACCTCGGGTTCGGGTTTGGATGTTGCCCCGCATGCATGTGGTCGCCTATCCCATCGAAGCAGGGCGAACGCTGAACTTGGTGGTTTTGATGGCGCGTCGTGGTGAGGGGATGGAACTGGGTTGGGATCAGCGCCCGAGTGCAATCAGTCTGGAAGCCGACTTTGCCCATGCCCAGCACCGTTGTCCCAGCGAGTTGAAGGCACTTTTGGCGTGCGCACCCGATTGGCGAGTGTGGCCTTTGGTGGCTGGTCAAGCTTTGCGAGGTCCTCAGGACATGGCCAGAGGCGTGGTAGCTTTGCTGGGTGACGCAGCGCACCCCATGTTGCCCTACATGGCTCAAGGTGCGGGCATGGCGATCGAGGATGCCCAGGTATTGACCGCCTTGGCGGTCAAGCAAGCGCAGTCCGGGACTTTCAATGTGTCCAACTTGTTCGCGCAATACGCCCAACAGCGGTGGGCCCGATGCGCTCGCGTTCAACGCAAAGCCATTCGCAATGGGCAATGGTTTCATGCTGCCGGCTTGAAGGCCTGGGTCAGGGATGTGGGCTTGTGCGCCATGAGCGAACGCGTGATGGATGTGCCTTGGCTTTACCAGCCTATGGCATGAGGTCAAGGCCGGTCATCAATGTTGTTGGGTCGATGGCCCAAGTCGCTGGCGCAATCGCAAACAGACATCGCTGCCCGCTTCGAACTCACGGCAAGGCGAAGGCCGCCATTCGTAGATTCCGCAGCGCACCGATTGGCCCACTTTGCCCCACA
>JBEAMY010000175.1:0-3328 GCA_041165725.1 Pseudomonadota bacterium | reverse complement strand
TTGGTCTGGACGAGATGGTTTTTTCAAGCCTTCCGCATCCCATGCTGAGGGGGCTTGGTCGCATCCTGGCGGCATCCCGTTCCCTCAAGGCCCCGCGAGGCGAGCGTTTGCGCATGGCACTGGAGCACTTGGGCCCCATCTTTGTGAAGTTCGGGCAGGTGCTCTCGACCCGCCGTGACTTGATGCCGCTGGACATCGCCAACGAATTGGCCAAATTGCAAGACCGTGTCCCGCCTTTTGATTCGGACAAGGCCGTGGCCATCATCGAGCGTTCGCTCGGTCGCCGCATCGAAGACATCTTTGAACATTTCGACCGCAAGCCAGTGGCCAGCGCCTCGATTGCTCAGGTGCATTTCGCCACCATGCGCTCAGAAGACGGCTCGGTGCGCGAAGTGGCCGTCAAGGTCTTGCGCCCCAACATGCTCACGGTGATCGACAAAGACCTGGACCTCATGCGCACCTTGGCCCGTTGGTTGGAGCGCCTCTCCAGCGATGGCAAACGACTCAAGCCCCGCGAGGTGGTGGCTGAATTTGACAAATACCTTCACGACGAACTCGATCTCGTTCGCGAGGCGGCCAATGCTGCCCAATTGCGCCGCAACATGGACGGCCTGGGTTTGGTGCGAATCCCCGAGATGTACTGGGATTACTGCCACCCCGAAGTCATCGTCATGGAGCGCATGCATGGCATTCCCATCAGCCAAGTCGAGCGCTTGCGAGAGGCTGGCGTGGACATCCCCAAGCTGGCGCGCGATGGCGTCACCATCTTTTTCACCCAAGTGTTTCGCGATGGCTTTTTCCATGCGGACATGCACCCGGGCAACATCTTTGTCAGCGTTGACCCCAGCACCTTTGGTCAGTATGTGAGCCTGGATTTCGGCATCGTGGGCACGCTCACCGAGTTCGACAAAGAATATTTGGCGCAAAACTTCACCGCGTTTTTCCGCCGCGACTACCGGCGTGTGGCCGAATTGCACTTGGAGTCGGGTTGGGTGCCGCCTCTAACCCGGGTCGATGAACTTGAATCGGCAATCCGTTCGGTCTGCGAGCCATACTTCGATCGCCCACTGCGTCAAATTTCACTGGGCATGGTGCTCATGCGCTTGTTCCAGACTTCGCGTCGCTTTCAGGTGGAGATCCAGCCCCAGTTGGTGTTGTTGCAAAAAACCTTGCTCAACATCGAAGGCTTGGGCCGAGAACTCGATCCCGATCTGGATTTGTGGAGCACGGCCAAGCCATTCTTGGAACAGTGGATGATGGAACAGGTGGGCCCCAAGCGACTCTTGCGCCAACTCAAGTTGGAAGCACCCCGTTACGCCAAGCTCTTGCCGCAGTTGCCGCGCATGTTCTACGAATTGCTGGAACAAAAGAACAAAACATCAAGCGCCGACTTGCTCAAAGCCTTGATTCAGGAGCAACAGCGAACCCATCGTTTGTTGCTCACGATGGGGTGGGTGATTTTGGGATTTGTCTTGGGCTTGGCTGCGCCCTATGCATTAGAAGTGCTCACTGGTTTTAACTACTGACTCAAGGAGACCACATGCTGCTGACATTGGTGATTCTTTATTTGCTGGTGACCATCGCCATCGGACTGGTGGCGGCCAAACGCGTCAAAAATTCGGCCGACTATGCGATTGCGGGCCGACATCTGCCACTGGTCATGATCGTGACCACCACATTTGCCACCTGGTTTGGTTCAGAGACGGTGCTGGGTATTCCCGCCAAGTTCGTCAATTCGGGTCTCAGCGGTGTGGTGGAAGACCCTTTTGGCGCGGGAACCTGTTTGATCTTGGTGGGCTTGTTTTTTGCCGCCAAACTCTATCGCATGCAGTTGCTCACCATCAGCGATTACTTCCGGGAGCGCTATGGCCGCGTCGTTGAGGTCATTTGTTCCATCATCATCATGGTGAGCTATTTGGGTTGGGTGTCTGCTCAGGTGACGGCTTTGGGGCTGGTGTTCAACCTGCTTTCTGGCGGCGCCATCGGCATGGAGTTGGGCATGGTCATCGGTGTGGTCTCCATCTTGGCCTACACCTTGTTTGGTGGCATGTGGTCTGTGGCCATCACCGACTTTGTTCAGATGATCATCCTGGTGGTGGGCTTGTCCGTCCTGGCCTTTTTTGCCGCCGATCAAGCGGGTGGGGCCATGAAGGTGATAGACCTGGCCACTTCCAAAGACATGTTCAAGTTCTGGCCTGAACCCCAACTGCACGATTGGTTGTTTTTCATCGCTGCGGGCATCACCATCATGTTTGGCTCTATCCCCCAGCAAGACGTTTTCCAGCGGGTGATGTCGGCCAACAGTTCAAAGGCCGCCTCATGGGGGCCTGTCATCGGCGGACTTTGTTACATCGGCTTTGCCTTCGTGCCCATGTTCTTGGTGGTCAGCGCCTTGATCATCATGCCCGAGATGGCCGCCACCTTGATCGCAGAAGATCCCCAAAAGGTGTTGCCCACTTTGGTCATCGAACAAATGCCGTTCATCATGCAGGTGTTGTTCTTTGGCGCCTTGCTCTCGGCCATCAAATCTTGCGCCTCAGCCACTTTGCTGGCCCCCAGCGTCACTTTCACTGAGAACATTTGGCGTCAGTTTTACCCACACCGCAGTGACCAGCAAGGCTTGCTGGCCATGCGGATCACTGTGTTGGTGTTCAGTGGACTGGTCTTGGCTTACGCCATCGCCATGCAGGGCACTTCGATCTACGAAATGGTCTCCGGTGCCTACCAGGTGACGCTGGTCGGAGCCTTCATTCCGCTCACCTTCGGCCTCTATTGGAAGCGTGCGACCACTCAGGGTGCTTTGTTCTCCATCGTTTTGGGCATTTTGGCTTGGCTGTTGTTCCTGATCACCCCTGCGGGTGAACAGTTTCCCGCCCAATTTGCAGGCCTGTTGGGAGGTTTGGTGGGCATGATCGGCGGTTCATTGGGTCCCCAGGCGATTCGCAATGCTCATGCCAGCCACCACAAGTTGGTGGGCAACGCTTCTTGAAGCCTTGGGCCCATGAAAGCCCTCGAAAGTGGGCTTGCCTATAATTTCTGGTTCTGTTTTCAACCCTTTCCTTACTTTTGATCCGTCATGCCCATCTATGCCTACAAATGCGCCGCCTGTGGTCATGCCAAGGACGTGTTGCAAAAAATCTCTGATGCCCCGCTCACCACTTGCCCTGCATGTGGCGCGGAGCAATTCACCAAGCAATTGACCGCTGCGGGCTTCCAGCTCAAAGGGTCCGGTTGGTATGCCACCGACTTCAAAGGCTCTGGGGCCAGCGCAACGGCCGCAACTGCCGCCTCTTCCGCTTCAGCCAGCACCGATGCCGGTGGCGCCGCC
>JBEAMY010000174.1:0-6680 GCA_041165725.1 Pseudomonadota bacterium | reverse complement strand
GCGTTGATCACCATAGCTGAGGGTTTTGGCCCTGTACATGGCGTAGGAATCGATGCCCACATAGCGCAGCAACTCGTGCGCACGCTCAGCAATCGCCTCTTCTTCAGCCTTGAAACCAGAGGTCTGGAAGACCGCACCTAAAAGGCCAGAGTGAGTTCGAACGTGGCGGCCCACCATGACGTTTTCCAAAGCAGTCATGTCGGGGAACAGGCGAATGTTCTGAAAAGTTCTGGCAATGCCAGCTTTGGCCACTTCGTGAACTGCTGTGGGCTCATAGGGCTTGCCATTGAGTTCAAAAACGCCTTCATCTGGGGTGTACAGACCCGTGATCACATTGAAGAAGGTGGTCTTGCCAGCGCCGTTGGGGCCAATCAGGCCATAGACCTGCCCGCGCTCGATTTGCAAACCCACATTCTTCAGGGCCTGCAAACCACCAAAGCGTTTGGACACGCCACTGACGTTGAGAACGATGTCATTGCTCATCACTGGGCTCCCTTCTTGCCTTTGGGCATGGCCGAGCCAAGTTCAGGTGAGGGCCACAAACCCATGGGTCTGAGCAACATGACCAAAATCATGGCCAAGGCAATGAGCAATTGGCGCAAGATGGCGGCATCCAAGCGGCCGTCGGTGAGGGTTTGCAAGGGCCCTGCAACGTAGCGAAGCACCTCGGGTAAAGCGGCAAGCAACACGGCACCCAAGATGACGCCTGGCAAATGCCCTGAGCCACCCAAGACCACCATGGCCACGATCATGACCGACTCCATCAGGGTGAAGGATTCGGGTGAAACAAAGCCTTGGAAAGCCGAGAACATGGCCCCAGAGACGCCACCGAATGTTGCCCCCATGGCAAAGGCCAGCAACTTCATGTTGCGGGTGTTGATGCCCATGGCTTTGGCAGCGATTTCGTCTTCGCGGATGGCCATCCAGGCGCGACCCACACGCGAGCGCTCAAGTCGGAAACAGATCACCGTGCTGACCCAAACCAAAATCAGAAACAGGTAGTAGTACTGGGTCACCGAAGGCAACTCAAGCGGCCCCAAATGAAGGGTTTTGGACAAGGGATGACCAAAAACCGTGACTGGATCAATGCTGCCCAGTCCTTTAGGACCATTGGTGATGTTGTAGGGTTGGTCCAAATTGTTCATGAAGACCCGAATGATTTCTCCAAAGCCCAGCGTGACGATGGCCAAGTAGTCGCCACGCAACTTGAGGGTGGGCGCACCAAGCAGCACGCCAAAAAGACCGGCGAGTACCGCAGCCAGAGGAATCACCGCCCAAAGGGGCAAATGCAGGCCAGAGGAGAAGGTGGCCATCAAGGCGGGGAATGCTTCTAGCAAATGGGGCGAGGCCAACAAGCCAAAGAGGTAAGCCCCAATGGCGTAGAAAGCCACGTAACCCAAGTCGAGCAAACCGGCATAGCCCACAACCACATTCAGACCCAAAGCAAGCATCACATACAGCAAAGAAATGTCTGCAATGCGCACCCATGCATTGCCAAAAATTTGCAAGATCAAGGGCAACAAAAGAAGCATCACGACCATGACAGGCCGGGATTGGAGGCGTTCAAGCATTGAATTCATGGTTCACCTCACGCCCTGTCTGCCACGCGTTCGCCCAACAAGCCAGAAGGCCTGAGGGTCAGCATGATGATGAGCACCACAAAAGCAAAGATGTCGGCATAGTGGCTGCCCAGAACGCCTCCGGTGAGGTCGCCGATGTAGCCTGAGCCAATCGCTTCGATCAAGCCCAAAAGCACACCACCCACCACAGCACCTGCAAGGTTGCCGATGCCGCCAAAGACTGCCGCCGTGAAAGCTTTAAGGCCGGGCAAAAAACCCATGGCGTGCTGAACCGTACCGTAATTCGATGCCCACATCACACCGGCCAAAGCAGCCAGCACCGCGCCAATGGCAAAGGTGGCTGCAATGACTTGGTCGGGGTTCACGCCCATGAGGCTGGCCACTCTAGGGTTTTCTGCCGTTGCCCGCATGGCGCGTCCCAAGCGAGTGGCATTGACGATGTAGGTGAGAACCGCCAGGGACAAAGCCGTGACCACCAAGATCGCCACTTGCGTGGGCGTGATCACCGCTCCCGCCAAGCGGAATGGCTCTTCAGGCAGCAAAGTGGGGAAAGGCTTGTAGTTGGGTTTCCAAATGATCATGGCCATGGTCTGCAACAGAATGGACATGCCAATTGCAGTGATCAGAGTGGCTAACTTGGGCGCGGTTCGCAGTCTGCGGTAGGCCACGCGTTCGATGACCACATTGAGTGCGGCAGCAACCACGCATGCCACTGCCAAAGACAGCAGCAACAACACAGGGCCGGGAATGCCAGGCCATTGGGTTTGAAGAAAACCGATGACCGTCCAACTGGTGAGTGCGCCCACCATGAGCACCTCGCCATGGGCAAAGTTGATGAGGTTGATGATGCCGTAAACCATGGTGTACCCAAGGGCGACCAAGGCATACATGCTTCCCAACACCAGCCCATTGATGACTTGTTGAAGAAAGATATCCATGAAGGGAGCCGAAAATTAAAGTGGGCGGAGCTTAACACCGTGTAATTCCCCACCAAATGGGGGAATTCCTAGAGATGAATCATTGTTTGATGGGAGCGTTTTTGGCCCTCAAGACCCTGAGTTTTTCGGCTATCTTGATTTCGAGCCCTCTTTCAACTGGCAGATACAACTCAGGCGCAGATTTCATTTCATCGGGCCAGTGGTTTTGTCCAGTGGCATAAGCATCGGGCTCATCGTGGTCATAGCGATAGTTGGCGCCATGGCCCAAGTCTTTCATCAAATGGGTGGGAGCATTGCGCAAAGCCATGGGCACCGGAAGCGATCCGGTGGCTTTGACTAATGCTTTGGCCTCTTTGTAAGCCTTGTAGACCGCATTGGATTTGGCGGCCACAGCCAAATACACCGTGCATTCGGCCAAGGCCAATTCACCCTCAGGTGAGCCTAGGCGTTCGTAAACCGCAGCGGCATTGAGGGCCAACTCCAAGGCCCTGGGGTCCGCCAAGCCAATGTCTTCAACGGCCATGCGGATCAACCGACGAGCAATGTAGCGGGGATCGGCTCCGCCATCGAGCATGCGAACCATCCAGTAAAGGGCCGCATCGGGGTTTGATCCTCGAACCGATTTATGCAGGGCACTGATGCTGTCGTAGAACTGGTCGCCGCCTTTGTCGTAACGCCTCAGCGTCTCGCCCAACATGTGATGGAGGGCTGGCAAATCCAACCGTTCCTGCCCGGTCAATTTGGCACTCTCAGAGACGGTTTCAAGGGTGTTGATCAACCGGCGAGCATCGCCATCGGCAAACCCCACCAAGTGGTCGCAGGCTTCTTCAGTGAAGGAAACCACAGCCCCCATGCGGATGGAGCGGTTCAACAACTCACGCAGGTCGCCTTGGTCCAAAGCCTTGAGCACATAGACAGCGGCTCTGGATAGCAAGGCCGAGTTGACTTCAAAGGAAGGGTTTTCGGTGGTGGCCCCAATGAAGGTCAGCAAGCCAGATTCCACATGGGGCAAGAAGGCATCTTGCTGGGCTTTGTTGAATCGATGCACCTCATCGACAAAAACCACACTGGGCTTGGGCATCAAGCCTTGAGCGGCTTGCTGGGCTTGCTCCACCACTTCACGAATGTCTTTGACACCGGCCAGAACTGCACTCAGCGTGAAGAATTCTGCATCACAGGCTTGAGCCATCAGCCTGGCTAATGTGGTCTTGCCCACACCGGGCGGCCCCCAAAGAATGCAACTGTGCAATTGACCGTGTTCCAAGGCCAATCGAAGCGGTTTGCCCGGTGCCAGCAAATGCGACTGGCCCACCACTTCATCCAGGTGCTGGGGCCGCAAACGTTCGGCCAGTGGCACGCGAGGCGCATGAGGAGTGGGCTTGGTCATGGGATTAGCGGGTGCGGATCACCTCAACCCCTGCGGGCGGTGAAAAGACAAATTGCCCGCCAGACAGTTTGGGGTTAATTTGCCATTGGCTCAGCGTCCACTCGGTTCTCTGTCCTAGGGCATCTTCAACCACCATGCGGACAAGTTGACCATCGCGCCAGCCCAGTCGCAAAGCACGGACCGTGGCATCAGCCGATTTGGGCTCCAGCGCCAACCAGCTCATCGACTGATCGTCAGGCAGTGCCTTGATGCGATACGACTGCTCCAAAACACTCAATTGGGTGACGGTTGCAATCGCGCCCAAGGCGGTTCGCTCCAATTCAACCGTCTGCGGCCTCACGGTGACTTGCTCCAAGTCTTGATCGTGGAACCAAATGTTGCGGCCATCGGCCACCAGCGTTTGTGAATAAGGTTTGAGGTATTGCAGACGAAATCGGTTGGGCCTTGCAAAAGCCAATTCACCAGAGGAAAGTTTGACGCGCCCGGGACGACCCTCGCGCGGGGGCTCTTGCACTCGCTGAACAAACACGGCTTGCGCGGTTTGAACCTCAGACAAAAAACGCGTGAGCGACTGAACAGCTTCTGAATGAGCGACATCGGGCGTGATGGCGGGTGTGATGGCAAGCGTCTTTGCGGGCGCCATTGTGAACGCGAGCATAGTCACCAGCAAGCCCAAGCTGGTCATCCATTGCTTGAGGCCCACGACCATCAGGCATCCTCACTGCGATTGGGAACAAGGATGTCTCGCTGGCCGTTGCTGCTCATGGCGCTGACCAGCCCTGCTTTTTCCATGTCTTCCACCAAACGGGCAGCCCGGTTGTAGCCAATCTTGAGGTGGCGCTGGACCAAAGAAATGCTGGCTTTGCGGTTCTTGAGCACGATCTCAACAGCTTGATCGTAGAGTGGGTCTTTTTCGCCCATTTGCTCACCGAACAAATCGGGACCAGAAACCGAATCGCCCTCGCCGCCTGAACCATCCAGGACACCCTGAATGTAGTCGGGCTCGCCTTGGCTTTTGAGGTAATTGACCACACGGTGGACTTCGTCGTCACTCACAAATGCACCGTGAACCCGAATGGGCAGGCCTGTTCCGCTGGGCAAATAAAGCATGTCGCCCATGCCAAGCAAAGCCTCGGCCCCCATTTGATCAAGGATGGTTCGGCTGTCGATCTTGCTGCTGACTTGAAAAGCAATTCGGGTGGGGATGTTGGCCTTGATCAGGCCCGTGATCACGTCCACGCTGGGGCGCTGAGTCGCCAAGATCAAATGAATGCCAGCCGCCCTGGCCTTTTGCGCCAAGCGTGCAATGAGCTCTTCGATTTTTTTACCGACGACCATCATCAAGTCGGCGAGTTCGTCGATCACCACCACGATGTGAGGCAAGCGATCTAGGGGCTCTGGGCTCTCAGGTGTGAGGCTAAAGGGGTTGCCGATCGACTGGCCATTCTCTTTGGCCTCTTCAATTTTGTGGTTGTAACCAGAGAGATTACGCACACCCAATTTGCTCATGAGCTTGTAGCGGCGCTCCATTTCGGCAACGCACCAGTTCAACCCATGCGCCGCCTGCTTCATGTCGGTGACCACAGGGGAGAGCAAATGGGGAATGCCTTCATAGACCGACATCTCCAACATCTTGGGGTCGATCATCAGCAAACGAACATCCCGGGCTTCAGCCTTGTAGAGCAAGCTCAGGATCATGGCATTGATACCCACCGATTTGCCTGATCCCGTTGTGCCTGCTACAAGCACGTGAGGCATTTTGGCGAGATCGGCCACCACCGGATTGCCCACAATGTCTTTACCCAAGCCCATGGTCAATACCGACTTGGCCTCGTTGTAGGTGTTAGAGCCCAGGATTTCGCTCAGTCGAATCGACTGGCGCTTGGCATTGGGCAACTCCAGCGCCATGTAGTTTTTGCCAGGAATGGTTTCAACCACCCGGATCGAGACCAGGCTGAGTGAACGGGCCAAATCTTTGGCGAGGTTAACGATTTGCGAGCCCTTAACCCCCGTTGCCGGCTCAATTTCAAATCGGGTCACGACAGGACCAGGGTATGCAGCAACCACACGGACTTCAACGCCAAATTCTTTGAGGCGGCGCTCAATGAGCCTGGAGGTGATCTCCAAAGCTTCAGGGTCCACCGAGTCAACGCGCGTGGTGGATTCATCCAGCAGGTCAATCTGCGGCAAGCGCGAGTCCGGCATGTCGGCGAACAAAGGCTTTTGTCGCTCACGGATCACCCTTTGGCTGGTGAACACTTTGGGTTCGGGCTCGATGACGATCTTCATGGGCTCTGGGTCCTCGCGCTCTTGCGCAAGTTCAACTGGACCCATTTCTGAAGGCTCGAGCTGATCGCTGCGTTGCGCCATGTTCGGCGCCAATTCAGCCTGACTTTCACGCTCCAGCGCAGCGGCTTGGCCCAAGGCCAGGTCTTTGGCCATCTCACGCTTTCGCCGCCAGTCGAGGTAGGTCACCTCGACAAAACCACCAACCCGTTCAGCCACATTGAGCCAAGAAAAACGAAACACCCAAGACACGCCAACCAGCATGAACACAATGAACAGCAAGGCTGAACCGTTAAAGCCCATCCAGCGGCTGGCCAGTTGGCCCACGATGTAACCCACGATGCCACCACCGTGATGACCGGGCAAGTGGGCTTCAAAACGGTAAAGCCGCGTCCACTCTAGACCTGCACTGGCCAGCAACAACATCACCAATCCAGCCCACATGGCCCATGGGGTATGGCGCCATGGCAGCTCAGCATCGTCGGCTTC
>JBEAMY010000173.1:0-2791 GCA_041165725.1 Pseudomonadota bacterium | reverse complement strand
GCCAGCGCGAGCGTTGGGGTTTGTCGGCCAATCAAGTGATCACCGAGCCCATGTTGGGCCGAATGGTGAATGCATCGATTCAGGTCAACCGCGTGAGTGATGACGACTATTGGCGCGATTTCACTGGCGCACCTGGCGCTTTGTCACAGCGCTTGTTGCCCACCAGCACGGCATTGGCCACAAACCTGGGGCCAGCCGCCTTGTCGGTGAGAACGGCCAATTGGCAGGTGCTGCAAGACATGAGCCAAACCGGTGGCTACATCACCCCGCCTTACGACCTGATGCCGCAGATGGTGCTGTCGCACCAGGCCCTCAATGTGGCGGGTTTTGATGTGAGCTCTCAGCTGCAAGCCTCCAAGTTCCAAGCGTCGCGCTGGTACGACTGCACGACCAACACCGCGGCCTGCCAGCCCAATGCCACCCGCAGCCTGGCGCGATTCCAAATCGCCAGGCCCTGGGTCAAGTCGTATGGCTACATCAACCCACAAGTGCAAGTTCAGACCCGCCACTACAGTTTTGATCGTCAGGGTTTGGGCATTCCGGCTGGTTCGTCCTACACCAACCTTGATGCGGCTTCGGTCACTGTGCCCAGCTTTGTGCTCGACAGCGGCCTCTTCTTTGATCGGCCCATGCAGTGGGGTGGCCAAAGTTTCATCCAAACGCTTGAGCCGCGCCTCTATTTTGTGAACACACCATTCCGTCAACAAAGCCAATTGCCGCTTTATGACACGGGCTTGGCCGACTTCAACTTTGCGAGCATCTTTTCCAGCAACGTGTATTCGGGCGAAGACCGCATCGCCGACAACCGCATGATCACAGTTGGTGTGAGCTCTCGATTTGTCGAACCCGAATCTGGCGCGCAATTGCTCAAGCTGGCCGTGGCCCAACGCTATCGCTTCACCAACCAGCGAATGACCTTGCTCTCTACCGACACGCCCACTGACGAGCGCTTGAGCGACCTCATCTTTGGCGGCAATGCCCAGCTCAAAAACCATTGGGAAAT
Source organism: Pseudomonadota bacterium (assembly GCA_041165725.1). GTDB lineage: Bacteria > Pseudomonadota > Gammaproteobacteria > Burkholderiales > Burkholderiaceae_C > Limnohabitans. Next base: position 1,788 of record JBEAMY010000173.1, on the reverse strand, counting down.
CGATGCGATCAGCCAGTATTCGCCCAAAGAAAATCGAAGCCAGCGATCCGCTTTAGGTGTGCGCTACCAGCCGGGCATGTACAAATTGATCAACGCCAGCTACAGCCAACAACGCACGACCACCACGCCCAGTGAATTGCTCAATGGTTCATGGCAGTGGCCGGTTCCCCGCTTAGACGATTCGCCAAGAGATGGCGTTTGGTATTCGGTGGGCCGGATGAACTACAGCTCCACCGACCGGCGTGTGGTCAACGCCCTGTTGGGCTTTGAATACGATGCAGGTTGTTGGGTGGGCCGTGTGGTGGTCGATCGCCAGCAAACCGCCCTTAACCAATTCAACCAGCGTTTGATGTTTGAGTTGGAACTCTCCGGTTTTTCCCGAGTGGGCATCAGCCCCCTTGGTGCGTTGAAGACGCAAGTGCCCAACTACCAACCCTTGCGCGGAGGCGACCCTGTTCCGCCCAGCCGCTTTGAACGTTACGAGTGAAACATGACTACTCCATGGCCTAAGCCCACTCTTTGGATCGCTGCGCTGTGCTGGAGCTTGATGAGCTTCTTTGGCCCTGCCCAGGCGCAGACCAATCGCACCTCCGACTACATCGTCGCGGTGGTCAATGAACGCCCCATCACCAATCTCGAAGTGCGGCTCACCAAGCGGTTGATGACGTTTCTGGGAGCGAACGAACAAGCGGCAGCTGGCGATGAAGTGCTACTCAACCAGTTGATTGAAACCCAGCTTGTGGTTCAGGATGCTGAAAGGACAGGCCTCAAGGTCGGCGACAACGAACTTGATCGCGAAGTGGCCACCATGGCCAATCTCAATCAGCTCACGGTCGATCAAATGCGCGAGCGTGTCGAAATGGCCGATATTCCATGGTCTTTTTTCCAGCAGCATTTGCGCGATCAATTGACCTTGCAACGCGTTCGCACAGAGCGCGTCTTGCGCAGCATCAGGTTGTCTCCCATCGAAATCCAAAAAGCCGTGGACACGGTGATGAACCAGCAAAAGGTGCGCAAGGTCCACCTCACGCAAGTTCTCTTTCCCATGCCCGAAAGTGCCAGCACTGCCCAGGTTCAAGAAAAGCGCACGCTGGCCCAGCAAGCCCGCTTGGCCCTCATGGCGGGTCAGCCCATTCAAACCATCATTCAATCGGCTGGCGGTGAAGGGGTTGCCAGCAGCACCGATCTTGGCGAGCGCGAAGCCGCACGCTGGCCCGAACTCTTCATCGAAGCCATCCAAGGCCTCAAGCCCGGTCAATGGTCCCACCCCGTGCGAAGTGGTGCAGGATGGCACGTCTTGAACGTGAAGTCCGATGTCACCATGGCCAATGCGCCCACTTACACCCAGACCCTGGCGCGCCACATCCTCAAGCGGGCTTCGACACAGCAAGAATATGCGGCGGCCAAAGCCCAACTCTCCCAAATCAGAACCCGTTTGCTGCGCAACGAAATCAGTTTTGAAGAAGCGGCCGCCCGTTACTCGGAGGACAACTCCTCCACCAGCGGCGGCTCTTTGGGCTGGGCCAATCCTGGCAATTTTGTGCCTGCATTCGATGCCGCCATGAACAATTTGCAACTGGGTCAACTGTCTGAGCCTGTTGAAACCGAGTTTGGCTATCACCTCATTCAGGTCATGGACCGGCGCAATGTCGAAATGAGCAAAGAGCAGATCAACGCTCAAATCGAGGCCCAATTGCGGGAGCAAAAAATGCCCAAGGCCATCGAGGATTGGATGCTCAATTTGCGTGGCCGAGCCTTCATCGAGATGCGCGAGCCGCCGCAATGAAT
>JBEAMY010000172.1:0-3585 GCA_041165725.1 Pseudomonadota bacterium | reverse complement strand
TGGGCGCAGGAATGGTTTTACCCGCATGTGACTTGAGCCACTGGCTCCAATCTGTCCACCAACTGCCAGGCATTTCTTTGGCCGACTTCATCCAATCGGCGTGGCTGGCGGGGAAGGTTTTGGCAGCGCTCAGCCAATGCGAACGCTTTTTGGCCGCAGGGGGATTGATCACGCCCGCAATGTGGCCCGAGGCCCCCATCACAAAACGCTTGGGACCGGGCAACCATTGGGTCGATGCGTAAGCGCCTTCAATGGGAACGATGTGGTCTTCGCGCGAGCCGTAGATGTAAACGGGCAACTTGACCTTGCGCAAATCGATGGCCTCGCCACACACATGGGCCTGACCCGGCTTGACCAGGCGGTTTTCCAGGTAGGTGTTGCGCAAATACCAGGCATACATGGGGCCGGGCAAATTGGTTGAATCGCTGTTCCAGTAAAGCAAATCAAAGGGCGGTGGCGTTTCACCTTTGAGGTAGTTGCCCACAACGTAATTCCAGACCAAATCGTTGGGACGCAAAAAGCTGAAGGTCGAGGCCATGTCGCGGCCAGCCATGAGACCGCCCTTTTCGAATTGCATCTCGCGGAAATTGACAAAGGCTTCATCGATGAAGACATCGAGCACACCAGTGTGGGTGAAATCGATCAGCGTGGTGAGCAAGGTGGCCGAGTTGACCCATTCTTGTTTGCGCGCAGCCAATACGCCCAAAGCGTTGGTGAGTATGGTTCCGCCCACACAAAAGCCCAGCGCATTGATGGTTCCCTTGCCGCCAGCGCCAATTTCTCGCGTCACGCGAATGGCTTCAATGGCGCCGTCTTCCACGTAGTTGTCCCAGGTGGTGTGGCGCATGGACTCATCTGGGTTGCGCCAGCTCACCACAAAAGTGCGATGGCCTTGCGCAGAGGCATAACGGATGAACGAGTTTTCGGGCTGAAGATCAAGGATGTAGAACTTGTTGATGCAAGGTGGGATCAACAAGAATGGCCGCTCGTGAACTTGGGCAGTGAGGGGTTTGTATTCGATCAATTGAAACAAGTCGTTCTCGTAGACCACTTGGCCCTCGGTGGTCGCCACATTGCGGCCGACCTCGAACAAAGACTCATCGGTCATGGAAACATGGCCTTGTCGCAAATCGTGCAGCATGTTGCCTATACCTTGGGCAATGCTCTCGCCCTTGGTGTCGATGGCCTTTTGAATGGCATCGGGGTTGAAAGCCATGAAATTGCTGGGGGCAGCAGCCGCAGCCCACTGTTCGACTGCAAATTGCAGCCTGGCCTTGGTCTTGGCATCGCCCTCTACCGAATTGGCCATGGACATCATGGTTCGGGTGTTGAGCAAATAAAGCGCCGCCGCCATGTGGGCCATGGGGTTGCTCTTCCACGCTTCGGACTTGAAGCGCCTATCGGGCAAATCCTGGGGTTGCGCCATCCCGTGTTGCCACAAGGCGGTGAGTTCTTGGAGGTAGTCTTTTTGCAGCTGCTCCAGGATTTGCGCCGGGACATTCACCCCTTGAGGCAACTGAGGCATTTGGGGAATCTGGGGCATTTGCGGGAAAAATGAGAAGGCGTCCGCCATGGTTGTCTCACTCTTGGAATAATTCAGGACACCGAGTATGCGCGCTAAGCGCTTGCAATGACCTGACACAAGGCAAGGAACATGGGGTTTTCAATCATTCTTGTGGCGATTGGCTGGCTTTATGTGGCCGTGCTCATGGCCGTGGCTGAAGCCACCAGCCCTGTGGGCACCGTTTTAGGCGCTTTGTTCACCTTTTTACTCTATGGGGCATTGCCAGTGGCCCTGATCGTCTACCTCATGGCAACGCCCTTGCGGAAAAAGCTCAGGCTCAAAGCTGAAAACGGTGAGCAGACCGGACAAAACCCACCCAAGTCGGTTGATCAAGACTGACGCCAAATCACTGCGGCCATTCGTCCTGTGGCTTGGACATGACCATCGCGTCGGTGCGAAAAGTACCGTTCTGCATCGCCAACCGTGCACCAATCCTTGGTGCCGTCATGGCCACCAATGGATTGCAAACCCAAGGCTTTGAGCCTTTCTCTGGCCATGCCGGGTAAATCGGCCAAATGCTTGCCACCTCGTTCGGGGTGAGGGTAAAACCAATCGGCCCAGCGGGCTTGGTCTGCGACAAAGGCCGCCCGCACCTCACTGCCGACTTCGAAAGCAGTGGGACCGATGCAGGGCCCCAACCAAGCCTGCCATTGCGCTTGAGGATGATGACGGCTCAACACTTCATGGGTGGCTTCCAACACACCGCGCCCCGATTCGCCAAGTAAACCTCGCCAGCCGGCGTGAGATGCGGCAACCACGTCGCCAGCAGTGCTCCACCATAGGACGGGCAAACAATCGGCGACCATGATCACGCAGGCCTGATCGGGCAAATCGGTCCACAAGGCATCGGCCTTTGGGGCCGTGCCAGGTGGCTGGCCGGGCGCAGTGTGGCCGGCGCCCCTGGCGTGCCACTTCAGCACCTCACAGCCATGAACCTGATTCACAAAACAAAGCGGATGCCCCACGGCTTGGGCCAAATGCTGTCGGTGCAATGCCACTCGCCTGGGGTCGTCACCCACATGGTCGCCAAGGTTGAAACTGCGCCATGGCTCTGGCGAAGTGCCGCCCGTTCGCAAGGTGAAGCAAGCCCCCACGCGCTCGGGCAGACCCTCGGGCACCAAGGCATGGAGCTCTAGCCAATCTTGGGGGTCCATGGCCTCAAGCTGCGGCATCCGGACAGCGCGAAGGCTGAGCCTGGTCAAAGGCATCCAAACTCATGCAGTGTTCGTGAATGCGGCGAATGGTTGGGTAGGCGTCTAGACTGACCTCGAAGCGCTGGGCATTGAAGACCTGAGGCACCAGGCATGCATCGGCCAAGGTAGGTTGATCGCCCCAACAAAATTGCTTGGCGCCCCGTTCGGTCAAAAGGGTTTCCAAAGCCTTGAAGCCGGTGTGAATCCAATGGTGAATCCATTCGATCTTGGCGGATTCGGACTGGCCCATGGGCCCAGTGAGGTGTTTGAGCACGCGCAGGTTATTCAAGGGGTGGATTTCGCACGCCACCATCTGAGACAAGGCCCGCACCTGGGCGCGCGCCGAGGCATCGCCGGGTAATAGTTTGGGCTCGGGGTAAACCTCATCCAAGTATTCACATATGGCCAGGGATTGCGACAAGCGCAAGCCCTCGGTTTCAAGCACCGGCAACAATCGGTCGGCGCTCAAGGGGGCAAAGGCTTCTAGCAAATGTTCCCCTTTGGCCAAGTGAATGGGGATGTATTCGTAGGAAAGGCCCTTGAGGTTGAGCGCGATGCGAACCCGAAATGAGGCTGAAGAACGGAAGTAGTTGTAGAGTTTCATCGCCATAGGATAGCGCCAGCCTGCGACATCAGCGACCCAGGGTCAGCCCGGATTTGCCTAAACTAGCGCCTTTCTTTGACTCAACCCTAGAAAGTCCGCCATGAGCCACGTTTTCCCTCCAGCCCCAGTGATCGATCTGCCTGTTGTAGGTCACAAGGAGCGTTTTCCGGTCCGCCGCGTCTACTGCGTGGGCCGAAACTATGTGGAGCACGCCAAAGAGATGG
>JBEAMY010000171.1:0-4315 GCA_041165725.1 Pseudomonadota bacterium | reverse complement strand
TCCAGGCCTGTTCGACGTCAACGCCAAAGACCGCGCCAGCACCTTGAGGGAATTCGACGACGCCTTCACTGCGCCATTGCACGGCTTTTCAGGCGTGATGGACTATTGGGAAAGGGCTTCGGCAAAGCCGCACCTCAAGCGTTTGCAAATCCCAAGCCTCATCCTCAACGCACTTAACGATCCCTTTGTGCCTCCTGCCTGCTTGCCCCAGCACAGCGACGTGAATGCGTGCACGCGGTTATGGCAACCTGCAACCGGGGGTCATCTTGGTTTTGTCCGTGGCGCAATACCGGGAGAATTGTTGAGTTGGGCTCAGCAAATGCTGGATTGGATGAATCAGCAAGAGCCTAAGGGGATTGAGCCTAAGGGGATTGGCCATGGATGACCTCGTCAAGGCCGCCATGGCCAAGTGGCCCCATGTGCCCGATTGCAAAGCTTGGCTGGGATTGGATGAGCGTGGCGATTGGTACATGCGCGATGACCGCGTACAGGCAGCGGGTGATTTTCCGCACCCTAAGGGCGCAAGAATCGAACACGAAGCGCTCAAGGCATTCATCCATCGAAACTACGAAGTGGACGCCCGGGGCCAATGGTTTTTTCAAAACGGGCCGCAAAGGGTGTTTGTGGAGTTGGCCAACACCCCGTGGATTTGGCGCATAGACCCTGCAGAGGGACTCATGTCGAGCACAGGTCGAAGGGCTGGTGATGTGAAATGGACGGGGCTGGATGAAAGCGGCCGGCTTTATCTGCAAACAGAACTGGGACTGGGTCTGGTTCATACCCAAGACATTTGGGCTGCCAGCGAACTCTTGAGCCGTGAAGATTGGCCAGCGCCTCAAGAGGTGTTGTGGGAAGAGTTGCCTCAGCAATTTGGATTTGTGCGCAGCCCAAAAAACAAAACGGCGGTCAGTTGACACTGCGCCGCCGTCGGTCGAAAAGTGAAGAATTACTTCTTGTCTGCAGCTGGAGCGCTGGGCTCAGCGAACTTGGCGCCAGCGGCATTGGTCATGTAAACCACGGCACGGCCGATTTCGGTGTCATTGAATTCACCGCCGCCCTGAGCGCCCATGGCGCCTTTGCCCTTGAGGGCAGAGTTCAGCAATGCGTCGTAACCCGTCTTGATGCGAGCTGCCCATGCGCCTGCATCTTGGAACTTGGGAGCGCCAGCTGCACCGCTGGAATGGCATGCTGAGCACTGAGCCTTGTAGACCTCTTCACCGCTGCGCAAGGGGCGGTTGGCATCACGGATCTCGACCATGCCGACTTTCTGGATGCGCTCTGCAACCGCTTCGGGCAGGTTGGATGCGCCAGGAGAAGTCTTGAAGTGGGAGCCCACGTAAGTCACCAAGCCAATGATGATGAACACGGGAAGAACAAAAGAATAAAAAACCGTCAACAGCAATTGTTTGGGAGTGCGGACGGGGCCGGTGTGGGCTTCTTCGTGCTGTTCGCTCATGGAAAGACCTCGTGGATGAGATGGGGTATTGAGCCCAAGATTATAGGGGTGCGCCCCGCCTACAATGGCCGCCAACGCGGCTGTAGCTCAGTGGATAGAGTATTGGCCTCCGAAGCCAAGGGTCGTGGGTTCGATCCCCGCCAGCCGCGCCAGTTTCAGCCATCACTGACCTCAAGGTCAATCACCCTGAACCCTTGTCCTCCCGTGATTTGAAGGTCATGGCCGCCGCAACGAGGGCAAGGCTCCCCTCGCATCGACAAGGGCACGGTTTCTCCACACGGCGCACACCAAGCCATCCCCTTGGGTTCTTCGATCACGATGCGCGCCCCCTCGATGCGTGACCCAGGCGCAAGGCTTTCCAGCGCAAAGCGCAAGGCCGCGGTTTCGACTCCGCTGAGTTGTCCCACCTCCAAGCGCAATGCATGCACTTTGAGGAAAGCGGAATCTTTGGCCGCACGGTCGACCAACTCCAGGATTTCAACGGCCAGGCTCAACTCATGCATGCGCAGTTTTTCCAAGCAATGACACAATGAATCCTCGCCCAAGGAGATGGCCATGAGCACAGCGTATTTGAGTGAAATCGAGGCCCCCAGCCGTGCCGAGGTGGACGCCTTGACCGGTTGGGTGGTGCTTGAATTTGGGACCGACTGGTGCGGCCATTGCCGAGCGGCACAGGCGCCAGTTCAAAACGCGCTGGCCCAGCACCCGCAATGGCGGCACATCAAGGTCGAAGATGGCCCCGGTCGCGCTTTGGGGCGCAGCTTCCGCGTCAAACAATGGCCTACCCTTGTGCTCTTGAAAGAGGGGCAAGAGCAAGATCGATTGGTTCGACCGGTCGAGGCCCAGCTTGTGGCTCAAGCCTTGGGCCGGATTCATGCCTCGTCCTGATCGGCAGACTCGCCCTCTACCTGTTGGCCCTTTTGATCCAAGCCCCACTGGTACAAATCCTTGCGAGACGCCGAGCTGATCTGGGCGGCCAGCCTGGCCGCCTGACCCAGCGGCAACTCAGCCATGAGGATGCGCATGGCCGCTTGGCCTTGGCTTGAATCCTCGCTTTGTGCTCGGGTGGCGTGGACCATGATCACGTATTCGCCTTTGAGCCGATGCGGATTGGCCGCCAGCCAGCTGGGCAGGGTGTTGGCTGGCAAGGTGTGGACCTCTTCAAACTGCTTGGTCAACTCCCTGCCCAAGGTCAAAGGCCGATCGCCCAAAACTTGAACCAACTCAGCCAACGATGCCATGCGATGGGGAGATTCCAGCAGCACGTGGGCACGGGCATCGGCGGCAATGGCTTGCATGGCAGCATCGCGGGCTTGGCCTTTGGCGGGCAAAAAACCGGTGAAGACCCAATCGCTGCGTTGCACATCGCCGCTCACGCTGAGCAAAGCCGTGACACTGCTGGCCCCGGGCACAGGCGTGGCGCGAAGCCCTTTGGCTTGCACGGCCGCCACCAATCGGGCACCCGGATCACTCAAGCCCGGTGTGCCTGCATCACACAAATAAACCACCCTTTGGCCCGATTGCAAACGCACAATCACTTCTTGCGCCGCTTGTTGTTCGTTGTGCTCGTGAACCGCCAGCCAGCACGAGGCGGGTTTTTCAAGGCCCAATGCGCGCAAAAGGCTTTGCGAATGACGCGTGTCCTCACAGGCAATCGTGTCAGCCAGCGCCAGGGCCTGCAAGGCCCGCACGGTCACATCGCCCAGGTTGCCAATCGGTGTGGCCACCATGAAGAGGCAATGGGTGGGCCATTGCTGGGCTTGGCAAGCCTGCACAGACAGGGCAAGCGCCGAAGACAAATCGATCATGAAGGCATCTCCTACAAGCCATCGCACCCAGCGCGCCAGCACCCGAGAAAGGGGTGCCTGGGCCGAACAGCAAGCCTTGCTGCATTTGCAAGGCCAAGGGCTGAGCTTGCTTGTGCGCAATTATCGGACCCCCGGCCGAGGGGGTGGCGAAATCGACCTCATCATGCAAACGCGCGATGGAACGGTGGTGTTTGTTGAAGTGAGGCACCGCCAGCAAGGCCAACAAGGGGGAGCGGCGGCCAGCGTGGGGCGGGTCAAACGCCGCCGAATTGTGTTTGCCGCACGGTTTTTTCTGGCACGGCTCAAGACCCTACCTCCATGTCGGTTTGATGTGGTGGCTTTCGAAGGTGAAACCTTGAATTGGATTCGGGCAGCCTTTGACGCGAGTGAAATGGGCTGAAGGTATGATGCAAGACATGCTTGAAGCCATCATTGAACAGCAGTTCATCGACAGCGCCGACCTGAAATTCAAGTCGGCCCAACTGCTCAGCAAACCCGTGGCCGATGCCATTCAGGCCTTGTTGTCCTGCGTGACCTCCGGCGGCAAAGTCTTGGCCTGTGGCAACGGTGGATCGGCCGCCGATGCCCAGCACTTTGCAGCGGAGTTTGTGGGTCGCTTCGAGCGCGAGCGCCCAGAGCTCGCTGCACTGGCCCTCACCACCGATTCATCCATCCTTACCGCCATTGCCAACGACTACCAGTTCGAGCAGGTCTTTGCCAAGCAAGTCCGTGCACTGGGCCAGTCTGGCGATGTTTTGCTGGCCATCAGCACCAGTGGCCATTCGCCCAATGTGATCGCTGCCATCGAAGCCGCCCACGAACGCGACATGACCGTGGTGGCCCTGACCGGCAAAGGCGGTGGCCGAATGCCGCAAGTCTTGAGCGAAACCGATGTGCACATTTGTGTGCCTCACGACCGCACGGCCCGCATCCAGGAGGTTCACCTTCTGGTTCTGCATTGCCTGTGCGATGGCGTTGACCGTCAACTTTTGGGAGACCTGGACGAATGAAACACCTCTTTGTGATCAAACGCGTTGGACTGGCCGTCTTG
>JBEAMY010000170.1:0-3651 GCA_041165725.1 Pseudomonadota bacterium | reverse complement strand
GGTGTGGGCCAGGGCCTGCCCCCGGGCTGCTGGTGCTCACCGCCCTGGGTGCACGCGGGCTCACACTGGGCGCGTGGTTGGCACACGCACTGGTCGGGCAACACTTGGGCGAGCCCAATGTCATGGTCAGCACGAGCAAGTCCCCGCTTTGGCAGGCCCTCAAGCCTGGCCGATGAGCCCACAAAGTCGGGTGGCTTTGCGAAAAACCAGACCGGACTTGTGCCCTCGTCTAAAATTCTTATTCACCCATTAACAATGCCGACACCATGACCCACGTTGTGACCGAAAGCTGCATCCGCTGCAAATACACCGACTGTGTGGACGTTTGCCCTGTGGATTGCTTCCGCGAAGGCCCGAACTTCCTCACCATCGACCCCGACGAGTGCATCGACTGTGCAGTGTGCATTCCCGAGTGCCCGGTCAACGCCATTTATGCCGAAGAGGATGTGCCTGCCGACCAGCAGCACATGACCGCCCTCAACGCCGAGTTGTCTCAAATTGGCTGGCCCACCATCACCAAGCGCAAGGGCGCTTTACCCGACGCCGAGGAATGGAAAGACAAAACCGGCAAGCTCTCCGAGCTGGTTCGCTGAACCGCCTCCCATGACCCACCCCAAGGCTTCGCCATCGGCCAACGCCTTCAGTGCCGATGTATTGGTGGTGGGTGCCGGTCCAGCCGGGCTGTTTCAAGTCTTCGAGCTGGGTCTGCTGGGCCTGTCGTCACTGGTGGTAGATGCCCTGCCCCAAGCTGGCGGTCAACTCAAGGCCCTTTACCCCGACAAACCGATTTACGACGTCCCCGCCTTGCGCCATTGCACGGGCCAGGAGCTGGTGGATCGCCTGCTCGACCAAATCCAACCCTTTGAAACGCAATGGGCGCTGGGCCGAAAGGTTCAGGGCTTTTCTGAATGGATGGCTGGCAGCGAACCAGGATGGCAAGTGGTGCTTGACGATGGGCAAAGCCACCGCGTTCGTGCCTTGGTGATCGCAGCAGGCGTGGGCGCTTTTGTGCATCGCCAGATCGACTGCGCAGACCTTGCGCCCGCGCGGGGGCGCTCAGTGCTGAGCCTCTATGCGCTGGAAGCCGCCTCGCTGCAAGGCCGCAAGGTGGTGGTGGCGGGCAGCGGCGACGAAGCCGTGGCCTGTGCCTTGCGCGCTCAATCCCTTGGCGCTGCCACCGTCCATTTGCTGCACCGACGCGACGACCTGGACACCAGCGATGCCTCAGCCGCCCAAACGCTCAAACAAGCTGGCGTGAGCAGGCTCACCGGGCAAATCACCCAAGCCAAACTGGGCGCAGATTCAAGCCTTCAATCGCTGTGCATTGCCCGCGCGGGTCATGCCGAACTCTGGCAAGGCGCCGATGTGTTGATCGAGTGTTTGGGTTTGGTGCCCCAGCTGGGGCCTTTGGCCGAATGGGGTTTGGCCATGCACAAAAAACAAATCGAGGTGGCGACCGACACCTTTTCGACCTCGCTGCCCGGCGTCTACGCCATAGGCGACATGGCGCATTACGCCGGAAAGCGCAAGCTTCTGGTGAGCGCGTTTCACGAGGCGACGCTGGCGGCCTATGCCGTTGCCGAGCGCCTGAACGGCGGCCCCGTGCCTTTTGAATACACCACCGCTTCGGCCCGGCTTCAGGCCAGGCTGGGTGTGATCACTTCTTGAGGATGTGCATGGCCTGGGGTGCAAAGCCATGATTGAGCGGACCATGACCCTGACCCACTTGGGCCCGTGCACCGTGCTGCAAAGCCTGCGCCACATAGGCTTTGGCGAGTCGGGTGGATTCAATGAGGTCGTGTCCCAAAGCCAAAGCGCAGGCCAGCGCGGAAGAAAGGCTGCAGCCCGTGCCGTGCATGTTGCGGGTGTCCACTCGCGGTGCGCGAAACCACTCTTCTACGCCTTCGTGGGTGATCAGGCAATCCAGCACTTCGGCTCCGGGCAAGTGACCACCTTTGAGCAAGACCGCGCGAGCACCCATGCCAATCAGGTGCTTTGCGGCGGCAGCGAGGTCATCGGTGCTCGCAATGGGATGACCCACCAACCATGCGGCTTCGTCCAGATTGGGCGTGATCACATGGACCAACGGGAACAGTTGCTTGACGATGACCTCCACGGTGCGCTCTTCGATGAGGCGGTCACCGCTGGTGGCCACCATCACCGGGTCGAGCACCACCCAGCGCGGGCGATGGCGTTCTATGGCTTGCACCACCACCTCGACGACTTCGGGCAGGTGCAACATGCCGATCTTGATGGCGTCGACACCGATGTCGCTGAGCACCGATTCGATTTGTTGGGCCAGGAACCCAGGCGGCACAGCGTGTATGCCTTGCACGCCCTGCGTGTTTTGCGCGGTGAGCGCAGTGATGGCCGTCATGCCATAGCAGCCCCAGGCCGACATGGTTTTGAGGTCGGCCTGAATCCCGGCCCCGCCTCCGCTGTCGGAGCCAGCAATGGTAAGCACGCGCGGGTAGGTGAAGGTTTCGGACATGACGTTCAACCCCTGCTCGAGGGGACAGACAAATGAAGGTCGGCATTCTAGGCGCGGGCCTTTTGGGCCGACTCATGGGCGTGACCCTTGCACGTCAAGGCCATGCGGTGAGCCTTTACGAGGCCAAAGGCCCGCAAGCCGAAGGCTCTGCGGCGCGGGTGGCTGCGGCCATGCTCGCGCCCTTGGCCGAGTCGGTGATCACTGAGCCACCTGTGGTGCAAATGGGCTTGCACAGCTTGCAGCGCTGGCCCGAGTTGCTTCAGGGCCTAAGCCAGCCGGTGTTTTTTCAGCGCGAAGGCACGCTCATCCTATGGCATCGGCAGGACGCAGCGCAGGCCCAGCTGTTTGGTCAACGTTTGCAGCAAACCGTGGCCCAGCTTCAGGCCTCTTTAAGCCCTTTTGCTGGCGCTTCTGGCGCTTCACAGCAATTGCCCCAGCCTCAGATGTTGGACGCTCAGGCCATTGCTCAGCTCGAACCTGCTCTTGCTTCACGCTTTCAGCAAGGCATTCACCTGCCCCAAGAAGGCCAGCTCGACAACCGCGCCTTGCTTGACGCTTTGTTGGCCGAGCTGCAACGCTTGGAGGTTGACTTGCACTGGCATTCGCCGCAAACGGTAGAGGGACTGCGCGCACTGCAAACGCCATGGGATTGGGTGCTCGATGCGCGCGGCATGGGCGCACAGCCCAGCCTCAGCGATTTGCGTGGCGTGCGCGGCGAGGTGATCCGCGTGCAGGCGCCCGATGTGGGCCTCAGCCGTCCGACCCGCTTGCTGCATCCGCGCTACCCGATCTACATCGCGCCCAAACCCGATGGCGTTTTTGTGATTGGTGCCACCGAAATCGAGTCAGAAGACCTCTCGCCCGCCAGCGTGCGCTCGTGCCTGGAGCTGTTGAGTGCGGCCTATGCCGTTCACCCCGGCTTTGGTGAAGCGCGCATCCTGGAAATTGGCGTTCAAGCCAGACCCACTTTGCCCAACAACTTGCCCCGCATTGCCAACCCCGAACCCGGTGTCTTGCAGATCAACGGCCTTTATCGCCACGGCTACCTCATCTCGCCCGCCGTGGCCGATGCGGCCATGGCCTGGATCACACAGGGCTCTCGCGATTTGGCGCAACAATGGCAGTTGTGCACATGAACAAGTCCTCTGTCATGGCGGTCC
>JBEAMY010000169.1:0-3598 GCA_041165725.1 Pseudomonadota bacterium | reverse complement strand
ACGCCTTGCATCGGATGCTGCTTGACAAAGGCCCTGCGATTTTGATGGGCCATTCCATGGGAGGCATGGTGGCTTTGCAGCACATGGCCAGGCATCCCGATCAAGTTGCTGCACTTGTGCTGGCGGCTTCGTCTCCCGCTTTTGGTCAAACCGATGGTGAGTTTCAAAAGGCCTTCATCGCTGATCGACTCGCCCCTTTGAAAGCGGGCAAACGAATGGTCGATGTGGCCGAAGGCCTGTTGCCCAAACTTTGCGCGCCCGGCTATGCGGGCGCTGGTCTAGCACTCGCTCAGGCTTGCATGTCCAGCTTGACGCCTGAGGCCTATGAGCGGGCCTTGCATGCGCTGGTGCACTTTGAACAGCGCGCGGTATTGCCCCAGATTACTGTGCCCTGTTTGTGTTTGGCCGCCGAGCACGACCTAGCTGCGCCGCCCTCTGTGGTTGAACGAATGGCTCACAAAATTTCCAACGCCCGTTCGCAGTGCTTGAAGGGCGTGGGCCATTTGATGAACCTTGAAGACCCAGACCTGTTTGCCCAAGCTGTTTTTGATTTTCTTGAGGAGCATTTCAAATGAATGCCAAAGACCTGTCTCCAAACGCATCTGGTGTGCGCCCTGCATCGGTGATGCCAATTTGTGGCGATGACTTTCCTTTGAACGATGAACAGCGCCGCCTGATGGCCCTTGCCCGACAACTTGGGGCAGAGCGTTTTGCCCCCAGGGCTCAGGCGCTGGATCGCGATGCTGCATTTCCTTTTGCCAATTACGATGACATGCGTGAGGCCGGGCTTTTGGCCTTGTGCGTGCCCAAGGCGCATGGCGGCCTGGGTGCAGACTATGCGACCTATGCGCTGGTGTCGGCTGAGATTGGGCGTTATTGCGGCGCCACTGCGCTCACCTTCAACATGCATGTGTGCACCATGCTTTGGAGTGGCCTGCTCAGCGAAGACCTGGAGATGAGCCCCGAGCAACGCGCCAAACACCACGAGCATCAAGCTGTGCATTTCGCACGTGTCGTCAAGGAAGGCGCCATCTATGCGCAGCCTTTTTCTGAAGGGGGTGCGGCGGCGGCTGGTGCCATGCCCTTTGGCACGACGGCAGTCAAAGTTCCCGGAGGTTGGCGAATCAACGGCAAAAAAATCTTTGCCTCGCTCTCCGACGCCGCCGACTACTTTGGCGTGCTGTGCACTGAGAAAAAAGCAGATGCCGATTTGTCTCGTCGCGACACCCTTTACTTGGCAGTGCCCCGCACGGCTCAAGGCCTGACGGTCGAAGGCGATTGGGACCCGCTGGGCATGCGCGCCACCGTGTCGCGCAACCTGGTCTTCAAGGATGTGTTTGTGCCTGATGAGGCAGCCCTCATGCCCCAAGGCCTTTATTTCCAGGCCGCCAGTCGCTGGCCTCACATGTTCATGACCTTGTCACCGACCTACATGGGCATCGCGCAAGCCGCTTACGACTTCACTGTGGCCTACTTGCGTGGCGAAATACCCGGCACTGGCCCCATCAAGCGCCGGCAATTTGCAACCAAGCAAATTGCTGTGGCCGAGATGTTCATCAAGTTGGAACAAACGCGAAACCTGTTTTTGCGCGCCATCACCGATGCCCGCGTTGACCCCTCCAAGTCCACCCGACTGAGGGCCTATGCCGCGCAATTCACCATCATGGAAAACGCCCAAGACCTTGCCCGACTGGCCATTCGGACCTGCGGCGGACAGTCCATGCTCAAGAGCTTGCCCCTGGAACGCCTTTATCGTGATGCGCGATGCGGCTCGCTGATGTTGCCTTGGACCGCCGAGCTGTGCATGGATCGCATTGGCCGAGAGGCACTTTATGAGCCCGGTGAAAAGGACGAGTGATGCACGGCCTCGAGTCCAGCCTGATTGCAAAGCGCTTTGCGCAACTTGCTCAGGACCGTGGCCAGCAAGCTGCCCTCACCTTTCGTCAACTTGAGCAGCCGACCAGCGCCGATCAAATGTACGACTTCGCCAAGTTCTGGCGAAGGATTGAAAGGGTCACCGGACATTTGCAAGCCCGCCTTGGGGTCAAGCCTGGTCAGCGCGTGGCGTGGCTTGGTCTTAATCACGAGATGCAACTGGTCACACTGGTGGCTTGCGCCAGATTAGGGGCTTTGTTTTTACCTTTGAACTTCAGGCTTGCCCCAGCGGAGTGGCAAGCCGTCTTGGCCGATGCAGGCGCATCGGTGTTGATTCACGACAGCACCCATCAAGGGGCGGCCCAAAACCTCAATGTGTCTGGCCTCAATGTGATCCACCAAGACGAATTGATTGCCACCTCTTCGCCTCGTGGGCTCGCCTTGCCACATGTGGATGAGGATGCACCTGTATTGCTGGTTTACACCTCGGGCACGACGGGCACGCCCAAGGGCGCAGTTCACACTCAGTTGGCAGTGATCCACAACGCTCGTGCGAGCGCGTGGGCACACGGTTTCAAGCAAGGCGACAAGGTCTTGTCCACCCTGCCCCTTTTTCATGTGGGCGGACTGTGCATTCAGACCCTGCCCGCTTTGTTGGCGGGCATTGAGGTGGTCTTGCACCCGCGCTTTGAGCCCAAGGCCTGGTTGGCCGAGTTGGCCTTGTCGCGACCCAGCCTTTCTTTGTTGGTGCCAGCAACCATGAGGGCTGTCTTTGAGCATCCCGATTGGGCGCATACCGATTTGTCTGCCTTGCGCGGCATCATGACGGGGTCTTCGACCATCCCGCTGGATTACTTGGAGGCCTTTCATCGTCGCGGGGTGCCCGTGGGACAGGTGTACGGCAGCACTGAAACAGGGCCGGTTTCTGTGGTGTTGGGCTTTGATCATGCCATTGAACGTGCAGGCGCTGCGGGTTGGCCCCATCCTGAAGCTCAACTTCGCTTGCTCGATGCTCAGGGCCAAGATGTGCCCACCGGCCAGACGGGTGAAGTGTGCTTGCGCGCCTCCAACCTCATGCGAGGGTATTGGAAGGCCCATGGACAAGTCGGTCTTGGCTTGGATGACGGTTGGTTTCGCACCGGGGATTTGGGGCGACTTGATGAAGACGGTTGCCTCACCATCGTGGGGCGCAGCAAAGACATGATCATCTCTGGTGGCGAAAACATTTACCCTGCAGAAATTGAAAACCGGATGATGGGCATGGCTGGCATCGCAGAATGCACGGTGGTGGGCTTGCCCGATGTGCGATGGGGCGAAGTCCCGGTGGCGGTTGTGGTGAGAAGTCCTGGACAGGAGGGCCAATCCTTGGATGCGGAACGCATCACCCAGCACCTGGCTGCTCACATTGCCCGTTTCAAACTGCCACGACGGGTGGTGTTTGTTGAGCAATTGCCCAAAAGCGCCTTGGGGAAAATACAGAAACCTCAAGTGGTGTCATACCTGCAAAATGGCCATGCGCCCGCGTGACACACAAGAATGAATACGGTGGCATCATGCTGCCCATAACAAGGAGACCCTGATGACGATTTCTAAGAACCGACGCCACACGCTTGCCGTTGTGGTCACTCTCGCCTTGGCAGCTGCGACCCCCTCTGTGATGGCCCAAACCAATTGGCCCACCAAGCCCGTGAAAATTGTGGTGCCCTTTGCACCCGGTGGCACC
>JBEAMY010000168.1:0-6180 GCA_041165725.1 Pseudomonadota bacterium | reverse complement strand
CCCCATGAAAGACGGCGTGATCGCCGACTTCACCGTCACCGAGCAAATGCTCAAGCAATTCATCAAGATGGTGCATCCCCGCTCGGTCCTCAAGCCCAGCCCCCGCATCATCATCTGCGTGCCTTGCGGTTCCACCCAAGTTGAGCGTCGCGCCATTCGCGAATCGGCTCTGGGTGCGGGCGCTTCCGAGGTCTACCTGATTGAAGAACCCATGGCCGCTGCGATTGGCTCTGGCTTGCCCGTGAGCGATGCCAGTGGCTCCATGGTCGTTGACATCGGCGGCGGCACCACCGAGGTGGGCGTGATCTCCCTGGGCGGCATGGTCTATAAGGGCAGTGTTCGTGTTGGTGGCGACAAGTTCGACGAGGCCATCATCAACTACATCCGTCGCAACTATGGCATGTTGATTGGTGAGCCCACGGCGGAAGCCATCAAAAAAGAAATCGGCTCGGCTTTCCCCGGCTCAGAAGTCAAAGAAATGGAAGTCAAAGGCCGCAATCTCTCTGAAGGCGTGCCACGCAGCTTCACGATTTCTTCCAACGAAATCCTAGAAGCCCTGACCGATCCGCTCAACAACATCGTTTCGGCCGTGAAAAATGCCCTGGAGCAAACCCCGCCCGAACTCGGCGCTGACATTGCCGAGCGCGGCATGATGCTCACCGGTGGCGGCGCTTTGCTGCGCGATCTCGACCGCTTGCTGGCCGAAGAAACGGGCTTGCCGGTGTTGGTCGCTGAAGACCCCTTGACCTGCGTGGTGCGCGGGTGTGGCCTCGCCCTAGAGCGCATGGAGCGTCTGGGCTCCATCTTCACCAGTGAGTGAAGCCCTTATCCAACACGATGCAGTAAAGCCCCATGGTCCTGGGAACGATTGACCGTACCCCGCCGCCATTTTTCAAGCAGGGCGTTTCGGCGCTGAGCAAGCTGGTTGTGTTCACATTGCTTTCTGTGCTGTGCATGGTGGGCGATGTGAAGTTCCGCATCTCCGAGCCACTGAGGTCTGCGATCTCGCTGTTGCTCTCGCCCTTTGAGTTCGTCATCGTCTTGCCCAAAGACGGTTGGCATTGGGCCACCAGTTGGACCACTTCGCGCGATGAGGCCCTGGCCACGGCCGAGGAGGCCCGATTGCAATTGCTCAGGCAGTCGCTCAACGCCTCGCGGGTCGAGCAACTCGAGTTGGAAAACCGCCAATTGCGCGAGTTGATGAACCTCACGCCACCCTCTGGGGTTGAAGGGCGCGTTGCACAAGTGATGTACGACGCGGCCGACCCCTTCACCCGCAAAGTCATCATCAACAAAGGGGCCACCAGCGGCGTCAAGGCCTCTTCACCGGTGGTCGATGCCAAAGGCGTTCTGGGTCAGGTCACCAAGGTCTATCCCTTCATGAGCGAGGTGACTTTGGTGTCCGACCAGGAACAAGCCACCCCCATCATGAATGCCCGCACCGGTGAGCGTGGCGTGGCCACGGGCGAAGGCGGCAGCCAAGGCTTGCTGTACTTGCGCTACATCGCGGCCAACGCCGACATTGAGAAAGACGATTTGCTGGTGACCAGTGGTGTCGACGGCGTTTACCCCGCAGGTTTGCCTGTGGCGCGCGTGTTGCGTGTGGAGCGCCGCGCAGACTCGTCGTTCGCACGCGTGCTGTGCGTGCCCACTGCTGGCATTGGCGCAGTGCGCTGGCTCATGGTTTTGCAGCCGGTTGAGTTGCCGCCCAAGCCCGATCCAGCCAGTGGGGAGCTAAAGCCCTCATGATGCGCGACCGCCAGCTGCTGCTGCCCGTCAACCCAGTTTTTGTGGTGATGACCTTGGCCCTGGCCTTTGTGATGGACATGGCCTTGTCGTCGTGGTGGTTGGGTAATGCAGCTTGGCGGCCCGACTTCACTGCACTGACCTTGGCGTTTTGGGTGATCCATCAACCCATGCGGGTGGGCATTGGCTGGGCATTCACGCTGGGCTTGTTCATGGACGTTCATGAATCGGCCTTGTTGGGCCAACATGCTTTGTCGTACACCGTCATGGCATTTCTGGCAGTGATGATGCACCGCAGGGTCTTGTGGTTCAGTGGCCGTGCGCAGATCTTGCAAGTCTTTCCGCTCTTTGTCGTGGCTTGGCTGATTCAATTGATTGTTCGAATGGGCATGGGCTTTTCCTTTCCTGGCCTCAGCCATCTGCTCGCGCCGATATTGCAAGCGCTGGTGTGGCCGCTGGTGTGTGAAGTGCTTTTGGCCCCGCAGCGCAGAGCACCCGATCCCGACGAAAACCGGCCACTATGAGCCTGATCCGCAACGTCGAGTTCGACATTCAGCGTTTCCGTGGCCGCGTCATCGTGGCCTCCTTGCTCATCTTGCTGGCGTTTTGTGTGTTGATCATTCGCCTGGTGTATTTGCAGGTCTGGCGCTATGACGAATTGAGCGAACAAGCTGAGCGCAACCGCACAGCCATCTTGCCCGTTGTTCCCATTCGCGGCATGATCACCGACAGAAACGGTGTGGTGTTGGCCACCAACTACTCGGCCTTTACCTTGGAGATCACACCCTCCAAACTCGAAGCACCCATTGAGCAAGTACTGGACGAACTCTCCAAACTCATCAACATCGGCCCGCGCGAGCGTCGGCGTTTCAAAAAGCTGCGCGAAGAATCCAAGAGCATCGACTCCATTCCGCTGGCCACCCGTTTGTCCGATGTGGAAGTGGCGCGCTTTGCCGCACACCGCTATCGCTTTCCTGGGGTCGACATTCAGGCCCGCCTGTTTCGCAACTACCCGTATGGCGAACTGGCCAGCCATGTACTGGGCTACATCGGCCGCATTAATCAAGCTGAAAAAGAACGCATCGCAGAAAGCGAAGACGAGTCCAATTACAGGGGCACCGAATACATCGGCAAGTTGGGCATCGAGCAAAGCTTTGAGAAGGAACTGCACGGCATCACGGGCGTGCGCGAAATGGAAACCTCCGCCGGTGGGCGACCGGTGCGATTGCTCAACAGCAGCCCATCGCTGCCCGGTAACACCGTGGTCTTGTCCATCGACATCCGGTTGCAAAAATTGGTCGAAGACTTGTATGGCGACCGCCGCGGTGCTTTGGTGGCGCTCAACCCCAAGACGGGCGAAATCCTCGCCTTTGTGAGCAAACCCACTTTCGACCCCAACTTGTTTGTGGACGGCATCGACTTTGACAACTGGAAAATCCTCAACGAGTCGATCGACAAGCCTTTGCTCAACCGAG
Organism: Pseudomonadota bacterium; assembly: GCA_041165725.1. GTDB lineage: Bacteria > Pseudomonadota > Gammaproteobacteria > Burkholderiales > Burkholderiaceae_C > Limnohabitans. The sequence goes on along the minus strand of JBEAMY010000168.1, from coordinate 2,959 downwards.
CTCTCAAAGGCACATATCCGCCAGGCTCGACCTACAAACCCTTCATGTCCTTGATCGCTTTGGAGTCAGGCAAGCGCACGGCCACTCAAACCATTTCTGACCCGGGCTTTTTCATGTTCGGCAATCACCGCTTCCGCGACGACAAGGAAGGTGGGCATGGCATAGTCGACATGAAGAAATCCATTGTGGAGTCTTGCGATACCTATTACTACTTGCTGGCCCGTGACATGGGCGTGGATTTGATCCACGACTACATGGCGCCGCTGGGCTTTGGTGGCCCAACGGGCATCGACATTCAAGGCGAAGCCAAGGGCACGCTGCCCTCTACCGAATGGAAGCGCAACACTTATCGCAAGCCTGAACAACAGCGTTGGTATTCGGGCGAAACGATTTCTTTGGGCATTGGACAGGGCTACAACAACTTCACCATGCTGCAGATGGCCCATGCCACTGCCATCTTGGCCAATTGGGGCATGAAGGTCAAACCGCATTTGGTCAAGTCGGTGATCGACATCGAATCCAAACAACCCGCCTACGAGGTCAAGTTGCAAACCGAGCAATTGCCCTACAAGCGCGAGAACATGGAGGTCATCCATGACGCCATGGTGTCGGTGAATTTGGTGGGCACGTCAGCCAGCAGTTTTGTCGGTGCGCCCTACGTGAGCGCCGGTAAAACGGGAACTGCGCAGGTCTTCACGGTGAAGCAAAACGAAAAATACATTGCCAGCCAAGTGAGCGAACGATTGCGCGATCACGCCCTTTTCATTGCATTCGCACCCGCCGATGACCCCGATGTGGCTTTGGCCATGGTGGTTGAAAACGGGGGGTTTGGTGCGCAAAGTGCTGCACCCATTGCGCGGCGCGTCATCGACTTTGTGGTCTCAGGGGTTTACCCCTCAGCAGCAGACATTGCTTTGGTGCAAAAGGGTCAGGCCACTCGACCAACGGGCAAGCCCGTTCCCCTGGCTGAGGTGCCTTGGCCGCCGCCACCGGTGAGCGAAATTCCTTCGGCAGCTGCGCAGTGAATAGGGTGGTTCAACGCAAGTAAGCGTCCCACACCGTTTTGAGCACCAGCGCGCTCACCACCCCTAAAAAAAGTTTTCTGACAAACACGGGCCCTAAGCGCATGGCCATGCGCGAGCCGAGGAAACTCCCCGCCACATTGGCCACGGCCATGGGCAAGGCCAAATGCCACCACACTTCGGCGAATTGACTGAACCACCACAGGGCTGCGGCATTGCTGGCGGTGTTGAGCCATTTCGCATGGGCGCTGGCTTGCAAGAAATCAAATCCCATCCAGCGCACCATGATGAACACCAAAAAACTGCCGGTGCCCGGGCCGAAGAAACCGTCGTAAAAACCCATGACCACAGCCAGCCCTGCGATGCGGACAAAAAGGGCTTGACCACTGAACCGTGCGGCATGGTGCAGGCCCAAGTCTTTGCGCCTGAAGGCGTCGATCAGCACCGCCAACAACATGAAGGGCAGGCTTTGCCGCATGAGCGTGGGGTCGATGCGCGTCACGCTCCAAGCGCCCAGCATTGATCCCAGAAAGGAAAGTGGCAATGCCGCTGCCAGCAAGCGCAGGTTCAGGGGAACGCGTCGGGTGTATTGCCAACACGCCATGGCGCCGCCCCAAACCGAAGCCGATTTGTTGTTGGCGAGCAAAATGGCAGGGGCGGTGTTGGGGTAGGTGGCAAAGAGGGCCGGCACAAGAATGAGTCCGCCGCCGCCTACCACGGCGTCGAGAAACCCCGCTAAACCTGCCGCCAAAATGACAAACGCCGCTTCCATAGCGGCGAATTGTCGATCAGCGCGGAGGTCTCCTCGGACTCGTTGTTTTAGGGATGTCCGTTGGGAGACATGCTAGGCCTGCACTTGAGCGAGTCATCTGGGGGGTTTCCCGATTTCAGCCCTAGTGATTTACCCCTAGACCTTAAGCGTGTCGTTGGCAATCCACTCGGCGGCCTTCTCGGCCATCATGAGCACAGGGCTGTTGGTGTTGCCGCTGGTGATGGTGGGCATTGCGCCCGCATCGACCACACGCAATCCCGCCACACCGCGCACCTGCATGCGCGAATTGAGCACGGCACTGGCGTCGTCGTCGCGCCCCATTCGAGTGGTGCCCACAGGATGGAAGATGGTGCTGGCAATGTCGCCAGCAAGCCGGGCGAGTTCGTCGTCGCTTTGGTATTGCGGGCCTGGCTTGAACTCTTCGGGCGAGAAGCGCGCCATCGCGGGCTGCTGCATGATGCGCCGCGCTACGCGCAAGCTGTCTGCGGCCACGCGCCGGTCTTCATCGGTCGCCAGGTAATTGGGGGCAATTGCTGGTGCATCGGCAAAGTGCGGGGTTTTGATGTGGACCGTGCCCCGACTGGTGGGGTTGAGGTTGCACACACTGGCGGTGATGGCGGGGAAGTCGTGCAAAGGCTCACCAAAGGCATCCAGGCTCAGGGGCTGAACATGGAACTGAATGTTGGGCCAGGCCAGCGAGGGATCGCTTTTGGTGAAAGCGCCCAATTGGCTGGGCGCCATGCTCATGGGGCCAGTGCGGCGAAAAAGGTATTCAGCGCCGATCATGGCCTTGCCCCACCAATGGTTGGCCAAGGTGTTGAGCGTGCGTGCTTGTTTGACCTTGAACACGCTTCGGATTTGCAAGTGATCTTGCAAATTTGCACCCACACCGGCCAAGTGATGAATCGGCGTCACGCCACAGGCGCGCAAGACCTCGGCGTCGCCAACGCCTGAGAGTTCGAGCAATTGGACCGAGCCAATGCTGCCCGCGCTGAGGATGACTTCGTGCTTGGCGCGCGCTTGCACCATTTCACGTCCAGTCCAGACTTCGACACCCACGCAACGCAGCTCACCGTTGGCTTGCGGTTCGATCAGCAGCTTGCTGACTTGGGCTTGAGTCCAGAGTTCGAAATTGGGGCGGCCATAACAAGTGGGGTTCAAAAAT
>JBEAMY010000167.1:0-2962 GCA_041165725.1 Pseudomonadota bacterium | reverse complement strand
ATGTGTTTCAAGCTCAGCAAGCCATTCTGAACAAACGGCATTCCGATCACGTCTCTTTGGCGCACGTCGCTCATATGTTGCTGGTGCAAGAAGAAGAACGCGTTCGGCGTGGGGCCTTGGTGAGGGCATCGCTTCAAATTCTGCGCAACCGGCTTGAGCGCCACATCCTGCCTTGCCTGGGTCATCTGGCTGTGCGTCAAATCGATGCGGACCATGTGCAGGAGTTGGTCAGTCGCCTCACCGATGAAGAGGCCTCGCCCACCACCTTGTCTCAATACCTGGTGATCGTCCGCAAGCTCTTCAAAATTGCCTACAACCGGCGATTCATCACTGAAATCCCTGAGTTGCCTGCCATTCGAATCCAACACAAGCCCCGATCCAATTTCAGCCTGACCGAATACGCGCAACTGCTGAAAACATCCAAAAGACTTTGGCGCTCGCAGGTGCATGCACCGCTGATCAAAACCAGCACAGGCGAAAGAAGCCGTTTTTGGGTGACCCCCAAAAACCGCAGCCTGCCTCCCGACCTCTATTGGGTGATTGCCTTCATGGTCAATGGGTTTGTGAGGCCCACCGACATCAAAGTGCTCAAACACAAGCATGTTCAAGTGGTGCGGTCTGAGCAAACCTATTTGCGATTGACCTTGCCTGAAACCAAGCGACACGACAAACCCATCGTCAGCCTAAGACCTGCGGTACGGATTTACGAGGCCTTGTGCAAACACCAATCTGCTGAGGGCGAAATCGACCCCGAGGCTTACGTGTTTTTGCCGCACGAAAGAAATCGCGAACAAGTGCTGGCCTTGTTCAATTTCTGGTTGAAGTGGGTCATGCGTGAGGCCCGCTTGCCCCTGACCGACAACCACGGCCATGCCAGAACCCTTTACAGCCTCAGGCACACGGCCATCACCTTCAGGTTGCTTTACGGCCAGGGCATAGACATGCTGACCTTGGCGCGCAATGCGCGCACCTCGGTGGACATGATCGAAAACTTTTACGCATCTACTTTGTCGGGTGAAATGAACGTGGGCATGTTGCAGAGTCGGCGAACGCGAATCCGGCCTGCCACCTAGAATCGCCAGCTCTTTGCAAACGGCATCAACACGACAAGAGGTCAACATGGAATGCACAGTGACTTGGACCGGAGATACCGGCGCACGTTCGCCTATGGGTTTTGTGGCTGAAACGGGAAGCGGTCATGTGCTCAACATGGACGGCGCAGTCGACGAGCAGCGCCCCGATCAAGGGGGGCGCAATCTAGCGCCCAGACCCATGGAAACTTTGCTGGCCGGCGCTGGAGGGTGCACCGCTTACGACGTGGTCTTGATCCTCAAGCGTGGTCGGCATGCTGTGGCTGGCTGCTCGGTTCAGCTCAAAGCTGAGCGCGCGACCACCGACCCCAAAGTGTTCACCGCCATTCACATGCACTTTGTGGTTCGAGGCAAAGGCATTCCTTCGAGTGCGATTGAGCGCGCTATTGCCATGAGTCACGACAAATACTGTTCGGCCAGCATCATGCTGGGTAAAACAGCTGCCATCACCACCAGCTTTGAATTGATCGAAGGCTGAAAGTGCGGTTCAGATTCGATGCGCGACGGTGGTCATGACTTTGGCTGCCATCTTCATGGCCCATTGCGCAGGGGCAGGAATGGCGACTGCGCCTGCGTGCTGCGCAGCTTTCGCATGAGCGGCCTCGTCTTTTTTCATCTGCTCGACCACCGCACGGGATGCCAAGTCGTTTTCAGGCAGGCGCGAGAGGTGAGATTGCAAATGGGCCTCAACCTGGTTTTCGGTTTCCACCACAAAACCTAGACTGACGCGATCGCCACCTAGCTTGGCCGCACCCCAGCCGATGGCAAAAGCGCCCGCATACCAAAGGGGGTTGAGCAAACTCCTGCGTGCGCCCAGTGCCTTCAGCCGTGCCTCTGTCCAAGCAAGGTGATCGGTTTCCTCGGCACTCGCTTCGAGCAAATGCGCCCTCAAAGCAGGGTCTTTGGTCGCCATGGCCTGTGCCGTGTAGAGCGCTTGGGCACAGACCTCCCCCACATGGTTAACTCGCATCAGTGCGCCAGACAATTTCTTTTCTTCATCTAAAAGTTCTCTTTTTTCGGCGATTGAAGGCATCTGACGAGTTGAATGGTGTTCGGAAAAAACCGTTCTGAGTGCGCGATCAGCCAAGATAATGAGCGTGTCCATGCCTCAATTGTCGCTTTAATGCCTGTTGCATGCAGACAACGAACCAAGGCGAAAAATGACACCAATCAAGTCCACGCCGAAGTTTGTCTGGTGAAATACTCACAACTTCCTTTTGGAGGTTGTTCTGGGTAACTCGGATTTCTCGCAAAACCAAGTGACCCGGTCTTTTTTCAAACCTTGGAGAACTCCCTCATGAAAAAAACTCTAGTTGCTCTGGCCGCACTGGCTGCCACCGGCGCTTTCGCTCAAGTTACCCTCTACGGTAGCGCTGACCTCTGCTACATCTCCCACGCCACCGAAGCCACTGCTGGCACCGTTCGCGACAAGACCTCTGGTATTGGCGAATCTTGCTTTGCAGGTCCCCGCCTTGGTTTCAAAGGTGAAGAAGACCTGGGTGGCGGCTTGAAAGCCAGCTTCACAGTTGAAACTGGTTACTCCCTCACCTCACAACAAGGCTTGAAGGTTCGCGTGACTTCTGCTGGTCATCAATCCACCCTCAACGGCGGTGGCGGCTTCGGTCTGGGCACCAACCGTCAGAGCTGGTTGGCATTGGACGGTGGCTTTGGTCAGGTCATGGCCGGCATGATCTACTCCAACGCATATCAGTTGATGTCCACCATCAGCGGTATGGGCGGTGAGACCCAAGGCTCCAACCACTTGGACACTTCTCCTGCTACCCGTTACAACGGTATCAAGTACACGGCTCCTGCCATGGGCGGCGTGACTATCAAAGCTGACTACGCATCTACCTCCGGCAAGAACACAC
>JBEAMY010000166.1:0-7396 GCA_041165725.1 Pseudomonadota bacterium | reverse complement strand
ACCGGGGGCCGATAGCGGGTCAGCCGCCCGATGGAGGGCAGGAAGTTACGATACGGATCCTCGGCATAAAGGCGGCTTTCCATCGCCCAGCCGTTGATCTTTAGATCGTCCTGCTTAAAGGGCAGCGGCTCGCCATGGGCCACGCGGATCATCTGTTCGACAAGATCGACGCCGGTGATCAGTTCCGTCACCGGATGTTCCACCTGCAAGCGCGTGTTCATTTCAAGGAAATAAAAACTTTGGTCCTTGCCCACCACAAACTCGACAGTGCCCGCACTTTGGTATTTCACCGCCTTGGCCAAGGCCACAGCCTGCTCACCCATGGCCTTTCGAGTGGCATCGGAAATGAAGGGAGAAGGCGCCTCTTCGATCACCTTTTGGTGACGCCTTTGAATTGAGCATTCGCGCTCATTGAGGTAGATCACATGGCCATGCGAATCACCCAGCACCTGAATTTCAATGTGCCTGGGCTCTTCAACAAACTTCTCAATGAAGACCCTGTCGTCGCCAAAGCTGTTGCGGGCTTCGTTGCGACAAGACTCAAAACCTTCTTTGGCTTCTTTGTCGTTGAAGGCCACGCGCAAGCCTTTGCCGCCACCGCCCGCTGAAGCCTTGATCATCACCGGATAGCCGATGTCTTTGGCAATCTTGACGGCTTGGTCGCCAGTGTCAATCGGATCGTTGTAGCCGGGAATGGTGTTCACACTGGCTTCATTGGCCAACTTCTTAGAGGCGATCTTGTCGCCCATGGCGGCGATGCTGAAGTGCCTGGGTCCGATGAAGGCAATGCCCTCATCCTCGCAACGTTTGGCAAACGCTTCGTTTTCAGACAAAAACCCATAACCAGGGTGAATGGCCTGCGCTCCGGTGCGCTTGCAGGCCGCAATGATTTTGTCGGCCACCAAATAAGACTCGCGCGATGGCGCGGGGCCGAGCAAGACGGCCTCGTCGGCGAGTTGCACGTGACGGGCTTCTTTATCGGCTTCCGAATACACCGCCACAGTGGCAATGCCCATCTTCTTGGCGGTTGCAATCACTCGGCAGGCGATCTCGCCTCGGTTTGCAATCAAAATTTTCTTGAACATGTTCTATCCTTTTTCTGTCATGGCACAGGAATGAATCGGGGCATCACAAGGGAATGTTCCCGTGCTTGCGCCATGGGTTCTCGATTTGCTTGTCTTTGAGCATGATCAGAGAACGACAAATCCGCTTGCGGGTCTCGTGGGGTTGAATCACATCGTCAATGAATCCCCGCGCACCAGCCACAAAGGGATTGGCAAAGCGCGCTTTGTACTCGGCCTCACGCGCCGCGAGCTTTTCGGGATCGCCTTTGTCTTCTCGGAAGATGATTTCCACGGCGCCCTTTGCCCCCATCACTGCAATCTCTGCATTGGGCCAAGCGAAATTGACATCGCCCCGCAGATGCTTGGATGCCATCACGTCGTAAGCGCCGCCATAAGCCTTGCGGGTGATGACGGTGACTTTGGGCACGGTGCATTCGGCATAGGCATAAAGCAGCTTTGCGCCATGCTTGATGATCCCGCCGTACTCTTGGCTGGTTCCGGGCATGAAGCCAGGCACATCCACAAAGGTGATCACAGGGATGTTGAAGGCATCACAAAATCGAACGAATCGCGCCGCCTTGATGCTGCTCTTGATGTCAAGACAGCCTGCGAGCACCAAAGGTTGATTGGCCACGATGCCCACGGTTTGACCATCCATGCGGGCAAAACCCGTGATGATGTTTTTGGCGTAATCGGGTTGCAGCTCAAAGAAGTCCCCATCGTCCACAGTCTTGAGGATGAGCTCTTTCATGTCGTAGGGCTTGTTGGGGTTGTCTGGAACCAGCGTGTCCAAGCTCATGTCCATGCGGTGGATGGGATCGCCGCTTTGCCGAACCGGTGATTTCTCACGGTTATTCAAAGGCAAATAGTTGTACAAACGCCTGAGCATCAACAAGGCCTCGACATCGTTCTCGAAAGCCATATCGGCCACACCGCTCTTGGTGGTGTGGGTCAAAGCACCACCCAACTCCTCTGCGGTGACCTCTTCATGGGTCACGGTCTTGACCACTTCTGGACCCGTCACAAACATGTAGGAGCTGTCTTTGACCATGAAGATGAAGTCGGTCAGCGCAGGTGAATACACCGCACCGCCTGCAGACGGGCCCATGATGAGGCTGATCTGCGGAATCACACCTGAGGCCATGACGTTGCGCTGGAACACATCGGCATAGCCACCCAGTGAGGCAACGCCTTCTTGAATGCGCGCTCCACCTGAATCGTTCAAGCCGATGACGGGCGCTCCGACCTTCATGGCTTGGTCCATGATCTTGCAAATTTTCTCGGCATGCGTTTCTGAAAGCGCGCCACCGTAAACGGTGAAGTCTTGGCTGAACACGAACACCAAACGTCCATTGATCATGCCGTAGCCAGTCACCACACCATCGCCAGGGATCTTGTTGTCGGCCATGCCAAAGTCGTTACACCTGTGCTCGACAAACATGTCCCACTCTTCAAAGGTGCCCTCGTCCAACAAGACCTCGATGCGCTCGCGCGCCGTGAGCTTGCCTTTGGCGTGCTGGGCATCAATGCGCTTTTGTCCGCCACCCAATCGGGCTGCAGCGCGCTTTTTCTCCAGTTGTTCAATGATGTCTTGCATGAGATGCTCTCCAGGGGAAAAACAGGAAGGTGAACAGGGTTTCAGGGCTGTTGAGCCCCTAAAAGTTGTCGGGCAGCAGTCGACGGCGCCAACTGGCCCATCAGCACCTGCTGTTGGATTTCGGGCAACAAGGACTTGACCCTGGGGTGCTGCCGGAATTGATGCGTGAGCTCGCTGTGGATCCGCTCCCACATCCAGGACAAAGCTTGCCGTTGCCGGCGTTGGCCCCAGGCCCCAGACGCAGTTTGAACGCGCTTGAATTCGTTCAGTTGTTGCCACAGGGGCTTGAGGCCTTGGGACTGCAAGGCACTGATTGGCATGACCTGAGGGTGCCACGCCTCGACTTGATCGGGGTGACCATGCAGCCCTAACAAGCGCAAAGCGCTGGTGATCTGCGCCTGAGCTCGGGTTGCCGCATCTGGGTCGATGTCGGCCTTGTTGATCAACACCAGATCGGCCAACTCCATCACGCCTTTTTTGATGGCTTGCAAGTCATCGCCCGCATTGGGCAACTGGAGCAGCACGAAAACATCGGTCATGTTCGCCACGGCGATCTCGCTTTGGCCCACACCCACGGTTTCGACGATCACCACGTCATGGCCTGCGGCTTCGCAAACCAACATGGCCTCTCGCGTTTTCTCCGCCACGCCGCCTAAGTTACCGCCGCTGGGGCTGGGGCGAATGAAGGCCTTATCGTGAACCGAGAGTTTTTCCATTCGGGTCTTGTCACCAAGAATGGACCCACCGCTCACGGAAGAAGAAGGGTCGACGGCCAAAACGGCGACCCGATGACCTTGCTCAATCAGGAACATGCCAAATGCTTCGATCAACGTGGACTTGCCCACGCCTGGCACACCGCTGATCCCGATCCGAAACGACTGGCCAGCATGCGGCAATAAGCCCGTGAGCAATTCGTCGCCCAAGACCCTGTGGTCTTGCCGCGTGGATTCCAGCAAGGTGATGGCCTTTGCCATGGCTCGCCTTTGAACGATCAAGTTCCCTTTCAAGAGTTGCGCCAAAAGCAACTCCGGTGACAAGGCCTTGTTGGCCCGGTCTTGAGAGGAATCAGCAACAGGTTTCATGGCCCGGGGATTCAGGCCAGATCAGGCCAGAGCAGCCTTGATCTGTTCCAACACATCTTTGGCGCTGGCTGGGATGGGCGTGCCTGGTCCATAAATCCCCTTCACACCGGACTCATAAAGGAAGTCGTAATCCTGTCTGGGAATCACGCCGCCCACAAAAACGATGATGTCGTCTGCGCCTTGCTTTTTGAGCTCGGCAATGATGGCAGGGACCAAGGTCTTGTGACCAGCGGCCAAGGTAGAAATGCCCACGGCGTGAACATCGTTTTCGATGGCTTGGCGAGCGCACTCCTCTGGCGTTTGGAACAAAGGGCCCATGTCCACGTCATAGCCCAGATCGGCAAAGGCTGTGGCCACCACCTTGGCGCCTCGGTCGTGACCGTCCTGACCCAGCTTGGCGATCATCACGCGGGGGCGACGACCGTGGGCGGTGGCGAATTCATCGATTTCGGTCTTGAGTTTGTCCCAGCCTTCTGCTGAGTCATAAGCTGCTGCATACACACCCGTCACCTTTTGCGTATCGGCGCGGTGGCGCCCAAAAACCTTTTCAAGCGCATCCGAGACTTCGCCCACAGTGGCGCGAAGGCGAATCGCTTTGATCGACAAATCCAGCAAATTACCCTGCCCCGATTCGGCGGCAGCAGTGAGTGCGGCCAGAGCGGCTTGAACGGCGGCTTGATCGCGCTTGGACTTGATGGCCTTGAGCCTGGCAATCTGGGCGTCACGAACTTTGACGTTGTCAACCTCGAGGATGTCAACGGGGTCCTCTTTGGCGAGCTTGTATTTGTTGACGCCCACGATCACGTCTTTACCCGAATCGATGCGAGCCTGCTTTTCTGCAGCAGCAGCTTCGATCTTTAGCTTGGCCCATCCGCTGTCGACAGCGCGCGTCATGCCACCCATCGCATCCACCTCTTCGATGATGGCCCAAGCTTTGTCGGCCATCTCTTGCGTGAGGCTTTCCATCATGTACGAGCCTGCCCAGGGGTCGATCACATTCGTGATGTGGGTTTCTTCCTGAATGATGATCTGGGTGTTTCTGGCGATGCGCGCGCTGAATTCTGTGGGCAAAGCAATCGCCTCGTCAAAAGAATTGGTGTGCAGCGACTGCGTGCCACCGAACACGGCTGCCATGGCCTCGATGGTGGTTCGCACCACGTTGTTGTAGGGGTCTTGCTCGGTGAGCGACCAGCCCGAAGTCTGGCTGTGCGTGCGCAGCATCAAGCTCTTGGGGTTTTTGGCGTTGAAGCCCTTCATGATGCGGCACCACAAAAGGCGGGCCGCACGCATCTTGGCAATTTCCAAATAAAAGTTCATGCCCACAGCCCAAAAGAAGGACAGTCGACCCGCGAAATCGTCCACGTCCATGCCCTTGGCGATGGCGGTCTTCACATACTCTTTGCCATCGGCCAGGGTGAAGGCCATTTCCAAGGCCTGGTTGGCGCCCGCCTCTTGCATGTGATAGCCCGAAATCGAGATCGAGTTGAACTTGGGCATGTTCTTGCTCGTGTACTCAATGATGTCGCCGATGATCTTCATCGAGGGCTCGGGTGGGTAGATGTAGGTATTGCGCACCATGAACTCTTTCAGAATGTCGTTCTGAATCGTTCCACTCAGCTTGTCTTGGCTCACACCTTGCTCTTCGGCAGCCACCACATAGCCCGCCAGCACCGGCAACACAGCACCGTTCATGGTCATCGATACCGATACCTTGTCCAAAGGAATCTGGTTGAAGAGGATCTTCATGTCCTCTACCGAATCGATGGCCACACCGGCCTTGCCCACATCGCCAGTCACCCGGGGGTGATCCGAGTCATAGCCCCGGTGTGTGGCAAGGTCAAAGGCCACAGATACACCCTGACCACCGGCGGCCAGGGCCTTGCGATAAAAGGCGTTGGATTCTTCGGCTGTTGAAAAGCCAGCGTATTGACGGATCGTCCAAGGGCGAACCGCATACATGGTGGCCTGAGGCCCTCGCAAGAAAGGCTCAAATCCGGGCAAGGTGTCGGCATGGGGCAACTTGGCGGTGTCACTGGCCGTGTAAAGCGGCTTGACCACAATACCGTCCGGCGTGGTCCAGTTCAGCCGGTCCAGATCGCCTTGCGGGGCAGACTTCTGGGCCGCCTGTGCCCACTGGTCCAAGGTGGCTTTTTTGAATTCGGAAGGGGCGTCGCTCATGGTTTGGCTCTTTGCTCGATCGGGACTGAATTCTTGAGCCCATACCCCCCTTATTTGCTGACAGGTCAGATCTGCCGGGTGCATGAACTGCGTTTCATGCAGTGTATCATTCATAATTATGAATTCAGAAACTTTAAACCCCTGTTGAAGCCATGACCGCCAACGCCCTGACCCAGCGCCCTTTGTATGAAGACGTGGCTGAGCGCCTGCGCCAGCAAATCTTCGACAGAACATTAGCGCCGGGCAGCTGGATTGACGAACTGCGCATTGCCGAAGACTTGGGCATCAGTCGAACGCCCTTGCGCGAAGCGCTTAAAGTTTTGGCCACCGAAGGGCTGGTGACCATGAAGCTCAGGCGCGGCGCTTATGTCACCGAGGTCAACGAAAAAGACCTCATGGATGTCTACCACCTCTTAAGCCTGTTGGAGTCCGATGCCGCTCGAGTGGTTGCCGGGCAAGCCAGCGACGACCAACTCCAGGAATTGGCCCACTTGCATGCCCAGTTGAACGAGCAAATGGGTCACACCGAGACTTATTTCGAGCTCAATGAGCGATTCCATTTGCGCATGCTGGAAATCGCAGACAACCGCTGGCGACTCAACATGGTCAACGATTTGCGCAAGGTCATGAAGCTCAATCGCCACCACTCACTCTTCAAAGACGGTCGGCTGGAGCAATCGCTCAAAGAACATGCTGGCATTGTTCAAGCCCTGCTCGACCGCAACCCCGAACTGGCGGCTAGGCGCATGGCCGAGCATTTCAGCAATGGCTTGCAGGCTGCGGCTTGAACTTGAACCGGTTTTGAAGCTGCAAGGCTCAGCGCCGCGAACCCAGCAAGGTCACCAAGGCCACGCCCGGCAAGATCAATGCAGCGCCCACAAAGTGGTGCGCGCCCAGGTTTTCGTTGAGGACAACCGCCGCCATGATTGCGGTGTAAAGAGGCCCAAGAAACAAAGTCACTGAGACTTTGCTGGCGCCCAAGACGCGCTGAGTCCAGCCGTACATCCAATATGCGCCAAGCCCAGGAAAAAGTGCAGTGGCCAGCACCATCCACGTGGCCTTCATGGTCCATTCAGGCATGCCCCAAACTGTCGCCTCAAGCAGCGCAAACGGCGCGATCACCAATACCCCCCCCAAACAAATCAGGGCCAGGTGGGCACTGGGGCTGAACTCGGATTTCCAGTGTTTTTGCAGCAAGGTGTAGGCGGCCCAGGCCAATGAGGCCGCCGCAATCCAAACATCCCCTGCCGTGAACTCAACGGTCTGAAGCTGTTGCCACTGTCCCTTGACAATCACATGGACCACACCAACCAGGCAAAGCACCACGCCGGCCATTTGTGTGGGTCGCAGCGACTCACGCATGAACCACACCGCACCCATGGCGATCAGAACAGGTGAGCTGGAATAGATCAATGAAATGTTCAAGGCTTGAGTGGTTTGCCCGGCCAAGTAAACCCAGGCCCCACAAATCCACA
>JBEAMY010000165.1:0-4296 GCA_041165725.1 Pseudomonadota bacterium | reverse complement strand
ACCTTCATGCCCAAGCCCCTGGTTGGCGACAACGGATCTGGCATGCACGTTCACCAGTCCATTTGGAAAGACGGCAAAAACCTGTTCGCTGGCAACGGCTACGCAGGTCTGAGCGATTTCGCGCTCTACTACATCGGCGGCATCATCAAGCACGCCCGTGCACTGAACGCCATCACCAACCCCACCACCAACAGCTATAAGCGCTTGGTGCCCGGCTTCGAAGCGCCCGTCAAGCTGGCCTACTCCAGCCGCAACCGTTCCGCTTCCATTCGCATTCCCCATGTGGCCTCCGACAAAGCTCGCCGCATCGAGGCTCGCTTCCCCGATCCCATGGCCAACCCCTACCTGTGCTTTGCTGCACTGATGATGGCAGGCCTTGATGGTGTCGAGAACAAGATCCATCCCGGCGAAGCCGCCACCAAAGACCTCTACCACTTGCCCCCCGAGGAAGATGCATTGGTGCCCACCGTATGCCACAGCCTCGACCAGGCGCTGGAGTATTTGGACAAAGACCGTGGCTTCCTCACCAAGGGTGGTGTGTTCACCGACTCCATGCTCGACGCTTACATCGAACTCAAGATGCAAGAAGTCACCCGCTTCCGCATGGCTGTTCACCCCGTTGAATACGACATGTACTACTCGCTCTGATTCAAGGGCCAACTGGTACAGCACCCAAGGACGGCCCCGGCCGTCCTTTTTTCTTAGAGCTTCAACACCGACATGAACCCCAAGGCGCTTGAACCCCAATGCGAGACATGGCAGGCCTTCGATGCCCTGGCCACGCTGGTGGTCGTCACCGATGCACAAGGCCACATCGCCTATGTCAACACGGCGTTGGAAGATCAACTGGGTTATGCGCGAAAGGCCTTGTTGGGCAAAGCCTTGGCGCAAGTGGTGCTCGAACAAGACGACTTGGAACGCGCGCGCCAGGCCTTGAGAGCTGAACAAGCCAGCGCCATGCGCTTCGATGCCCATTTGCATGGCGTGGACATCGAGCCCATCCCGGTGCATGTCGTGCTCACCTGGGCGCACCATAGCGGTGAATTCATCGCCGAATGTGTGCCACTGGACACGCAACTGCGCCAAGAAAAAGAAGCCCGTCTGCGCAACCAAGCTGCGGCCAATAAAGAACTCATCCGCAACCTGGCCCACGAAATTAAAAATCCCTTGGGGGGCATCCGGGGAGCAGCCCAGCTTCTCGAAATGGAACTGCCGACCAAGGACCTCGCCGAATACACCCAGGTCATCGTGAGAGAAGCCGACCGATTGCAAACCCTGGTTGACCGGTTGCTGGCCCCTCACCGCCGTGCGCGTCAACTCCAGCCCGTCAATGTGCACGAGGTCTGTGAACGCGTTCGTTCACTCATCTTGGCGGAATTCCCAACGGGCTTGCGCATCGTGCGCGATTACGACACCTCGATTCCAGAATTCCAGGGCGACTTGGAGCAACTCATTCAGGCGGTGCTCAACATTGCGCACAACGCAGCGCTGGCTTTGAGCCAAGAGCGCGAGCTCAATCAGGCTGTGATCCGTTTTCGCACCCGCATCGCGCGTCAACTCAACATTGGTGCCAAGCGCCACCGACTGGCACTGGAATTGCATGTCATCGATAACGGTCCCGGCATTCCGGTGGAACTCTGGGACCGTTTGTTTTACCCCCTGGTTTCAGGGCGGGACGGTGGTTCTGGGCTGGGCTTGCACCTGGCACAAACCTTTGTTCAGCAACACCAGGGACTCATCGAGTTTGAAAGCACACCAGGATGCACCGACTTCAAATTGTTGATTCCCATCGCCTGAGCGGTTGGAACCTGGCTTTGTTCAAAAGGTCATGCCCATGAGACCCATCTGGATCGTGGACGACGATCAGTCCATCCGTTTTGTGCTTGAGAAAGCTTTGCTCAAGGCTTCACTGCCCACGCGCAGTTTCACCAACCCGCACGAGGTGATTGCGGCGCTCGACGCCGATGATGGCGAAGTCCCCAGTGTGGTGATCAGCGACATTCGCATGCCTGGCACCACGGGATTGGTCTTGTTGCAAACGCTCAAACAGCGCATGCCCAAGTTGCCCATCATCATCATGACGGCCTACTCCGACCTGGACAGTGCGGTCTCTGCATTTCAAGGCGGCGCTTTTGAATACTTGCCCAAACCTTTTGATTTGCCCAAAGCCATTGAACTCATTCAGCGTGCATTGTCAGAAAGCGAGCGCCACAGCGCCAACCCCGAGTCCTTGAACTCCGCCAACGAAATGCTGGGTCAAGCCCCAGTCATGCAAGACGTGTTCAGGGCCATTGGGCGCCTCAGTTCAAGCCATGTGACTGTGCTCATCACCGGTGAATCGGGCAGTGGCAAAGAGTTGGTGGCTCGCGCCTTGCACCAGCACTCGCCACGCGCCGATGGTGCTTTTGTCGCCATCAACACCGCAGCGATTCCCAAAGACTTGCTAGAGAGCGAACTCTTTGGGCACGAACGTGGCGCTTTCACTGGCGCTCAAACCATGCGCCGAGGCCGATTCGAGCAAGCCGATGGGGGCACGCTTTTTCTGGACGAAATTGGCGACATGCCTTTTGATCTCCAAACCCGTTTGTTGCGCGTGCTCAGCGATGGCAATTTCTACCGCGTGGGGGGGCATCAGGCCATCAAGGCCAATGTGCGCGTCATTGCCGCCACCCACCAAGACCTTGAAAAACGTGTTCGCGAGGGATTGTTTCGCGAAGACTTGTTCCATAGGCTCAACGTCATTCGCATTCGATTGCCCGCATTGCGTGAGCGACCCGAAGACATTGCATTGTTGACCCGACACTTCTTGGCTCGCAGTGCCCAACAACTTGGTGTTGAACCCAAGCGCATGTCCGACGCGGCCATGCAACTTCTCTTGCGTTTTGACTTCCCAGGCAATGTGCGCCAACTCGAAAACATCTGTCATTGGCTCACCGTGATGGCGCCGATTCAGCAAATCGAGGTCAAAGATCTGCCACCTGAAGTCTTGCAAGCCCCTCCAATGCCAGAGTCTGGTGGGGGATCGGCGACGGCCGTTACCACTGCGACTTCCGCGCAAGTGGCAACGCCTGCCTTGATCGAAGCTTTCCCCAACGGTGGAGAGGTCATCCACTCTGCGCAAAGCGCCCCATGGACCGAGAACACAGACGCGGCGCTGGATGAAGTCAGCGATGAAGTGGCTTGGCAATCGGGTCTTCGCACGCATGCTTTAGCCTTGCTGAGAACGGGCCGCACCGATGTGTGGGAAACGCTCACTCAACGTTTTGAGCGGACCCTCATTGAAGCGGCTTTATCCACCACGCGCGGACGCCGCATTGAGGCCTCGCTCAAGCTGGGCATTGGCCGCAACACGCTGACCAGAAAAATTCAAGAACTGGGCATGGACAAAGAGGGCTGAAGCCCTCAATTGGACCTTCAGCGTGCGAGTTTGAGCACCACGGGGGTGTGGTCGCTGGGTCTCTCGAACGTTCTGGGCCTTTTATCGATCATGCAGTCGGTGCAATCGGGTCTTAGCGCTTCACTGACCAGCACATGGTCAATGCGCAATCCTCGGTTGCGGCGAAATGCCGCTGCGCGGTAATCCCACCAACTGAATTGGCGGGGCTCGCTGTGAAAGAGCCGCAAGGCATCGTGCAAACCCAGGCCCAGCAAATCGGCAAAGGCCGCGCGTTCCACATCGGTGCAGTGAATGGTCCCAGCCAGTTCCTTCGCGTCGTACACATCGTCGTCGTCGCGGGTGATGTTGAAGTCGCCCATCAAGACCAAACGGGGGTGCTGGGCGAGTTGGTCTTTGACGTGGCGCTTTAAAGACTCGAGCCAGCGCAGCTTGTAGGCAAATTTGTCGGAGTCTGGCGCTTGGCCATTGGGGAAGTAAGCGCAAATCACGCGCACCCCCAAGGTGGTGGCGGTGATCACTCGCGCCTGATCATCGTCAAAACCGGGCAAGTTGCGGATCACATCGCTCAAAGGTTCTCGCGACACCAAGGCCACACCGTTGTAGGTTTTCTGACCATGGTGCGCCACATGCCAGTCGCAAGATTCAAAGTCGTCCCAAGGAAAAGCGGAGTCTTCAGACTTGGTTTCTTGAAGGGCAAGAAGCTGAATGCCACCCTCGGGTTCCGTCAGGGCCAACCAGTCCCAAAGCTGAGGCAAACGCACGCGCAGCGAGTTCACATTCCAGGTGGCCAGTTGCATGAGAGGGGTCTTTCTTTGAAGGCAATCAACGTGAAGAATTCACTATAAATCATGCCAAGATTCGCCCTGTCGCGACATGCCGCGACTCGACACACTCCATGC
>JBEAMY010000164.1:0-10060 GCA_041165725.1 Pseudomonadota bacterium | reverse complement strand
CCAAGTTGCATTGGTTTTATTGGGAGAGTTATTCGACTTGGTTGACCGGCTTTGCCCTTTTCACCGTGCTCTATTTGTGGAACGCCGCCACTTTTTTGGTGGACAAAAACCTTTTTGATTGGTCACCCTGGGTTGCGGGTTGTACCGCCGTGGGCATGCTCGCCGGGTTTTGGTGGGTTTACGATTTCACCTGCCGCATCTTTGGCTTCAAAGATGGCTCAGAAGCCCGAATCGGTGTGGTGATGTTGCTCGTGGTCTTGCTGGCCTGTTGGTTGGCGAATCATTTGTTCGCGGGCCGTGCCGCCTTTTTGCTGGTCGGTGCCATGATCGCCACGGCCATGAGCGCCAACGTGTTTTTCTGGATCATTCCGGGACAGCGCAAAGTGGTGGCGGCCATGACCTCGGGTCAGCCTTACGACGCGCAGTCGCTGGCGATTCATGGCAAACGCGGCAAGCAGCGCAGTGTGCACAACACTTATTTCACCCTGCCGGTGATCTTTGCCATGCTCTCCAACCATTACAGCTTCCTCTACACGCATCCCCAGCGTTGGGTCTTGCTGTTCGTGATGATGCTGGCGGGCGCTCTGATTCGGCAGTTCTTTGTGCAGCGCCATGCCTTCCATCTGGGGCGCGCCAAAAACCCCTGGCCATTTGCGGCAGTGGGTTTGATGATCATCGCGGCGGTGGTGCTTGCGCTCAAACCCAATGCGCCAGCTGCGACATCGGCTTTGGCCGCCAGCGAACCTCAGGTGACTTGGGCTGAGGCCAAGGCGGTGATTGAACAGCGCTGCGTGTCCTGCCATGGGGCTCAGGTTCAATTCAAGAACGTCAGGCTGGATCAACCGGAAGAGGTGAAACGCCACGCCCAAAACATTCATCAGCAAGTGGTGGTCTTGCAGCAAATGCCCATGAGCAATGCCACTGGCATCACAGCCGAAGAACGGGCATTGATGGACCGTTGGTTCAAGTCGGGCGCGCCGACCCAGTGATCAAGCCGCTTGCGGCGTGGTGCTCAGGGGTGCGTCGTTGGCGGCGGGGCGAGTCGGGTCCACCTGCACCGGAGCGGCGGGTTGGCTGGCGGGTGCACCGCCTTCAGCAACGATGCGAGCGCGAATCCGTGCCGCTTCTTCTTTCATCAAGTTGATGGCGGTTTGTCGCTGCATTTTGTAAGTGGCCAATTTGCTCATGTTCTCGGCATGACGAGCCCTGACCCGCTCAAGCACGGCGTGCATCTTGGCTTCGTCCTCACGTTTGAGTTTGAAGCGCACTTCCAGCTGCTCGGCCGACCACTCTTCGTAGGCGCGGTTGTCTTCAACCGTTCGACGCCAGGCGTCTTCCTGCATGACTTTGAGCGCAGGCTCAAGGCCTGACCAAATGAAACGGGTGACCAACAAGGCAAGCATCAAGGGCCATGCCACAAGCCAGACCAGCACGTCCATCGAATGCGAATCCCACCATTGTTTGATTGCTTCCATCTCAGCCCCTCATGTTGAACCTGACGGCCTTTGCCGTCGTTCAAGAATCGGATGCAAGCCTGTCTTCTTGAGCAGGTGCTTTCGTGCTCAGGAGTCCAGATGGATCAGTTCAAACGACCAAGTTCATCCAGGAGAAGGGGGGCCGCCCATGCCGATGGGTGAGGTTCATTGCATGCCGGTGAGCAAGCGGGCAATTCGGTTGTGACGTTCAACCACCACCGGCAGGTCGATGGTGGTGATCTGACCCGACTGAACCACCCATTTGCCGTGGACCAGCACCGCATCGGCCTGTGGGCTTGCACACAAGAGCAAGGCGCCGACCGGATCGTGAACGGCACCACCGGCCATGGCCAAGGTGTCGGTTCTGAACAAAGCCAAATCGGCGCAATGGCCGGGCGTGATTTGACCCAGATCGTGACTGCGCCCCAGCACCTGAGCGCCACCGCGCGTGGCCAAGCGCAAGGCATCGCGTGGGGTCATGTCAGAAGGGCCGGTGTCGCAACCGAAGGGCTCCAGCGCTTTTTTGACTCGGGCCAGCAGCATGGCTTGGCGGGCTTCGTTGAGCAGATGCGCCCCATCGTTGCTGGCGCTGCCATCGACGCCCAATCCCACTGGCACGCCTTGGTCCAGGAGTTGACGCAAGGGCAGGATGCCGCTGGCTAAACGCATGTTGCTGCAAGGGCAGTGGGCGATGCCAGTTTTGGTGCGGGCAAAGAGGTAGCTGCCGGCCTCATCGATCTTGACGCAGTGGGCATGCCAGACGTCTTCGCCAACCCAACCCAAGTCTTCGACGTATTGCGTGGGGGTACACCCAAAGTGAGTTTGGGTGTAGGCCACATCGTGATCGTTTTCGGCCAGGTGCGTGTGCAGGCGCACTCCCATGGCGCGAGCCAGTTTGGCCGATTCGCGCATGAGGTCGGTGCTGACGGTGAACGGCGAACAAGGGGCCACCGCGATTTGCAACATGGCGCCATGCGAGGGGTCGTGCCATTGCTCCACCAAGCGCTGGGTGTCGGCCAAGATGAAGTCTTCTTTTTCAACCACCCGGTCTGGCGGTAAGCCACCTTGGCTTTCGCCCACGCTCATGCTGCCCCGCGTGGCGACAAATCGCAGGCCAATCGCCTTGGCCGCCGCAATGCTGTCGTCTAGCCTGACGCCGTTGGGGTAGATGTAGAGGTGATCGCTGCTGGTGGTGCACCCGCTCAGCAGCAACTCGGCCATCGCCAATTGATGTGAGGTGGTGATGGCATCGGGCGTCAGTCCAGCCCAGATGGGATAGAGCCCTTTGAGCCAAGAAAAAAGTTCGGCGTTTTGCACACCGGGAATCGCCCGCGTCAGGCACTGCACCATGTGGTGGTGGGTATTGATCAAGCCCGGCACGACCACATGGTGACGCGCATCCAGGACCTCGTCGGCTTGGTCCACCCAGGTGCGCAAGTCGGCGTGAGCGGGCAGCACGGCTTCGATCAGGCCATCGCGGACGAACACCGAGCCGCCCAGCCATTCCTCACCGGCATCGTTTTGGGTGGCCACACAGTGGGCGTTTTGAATCAGCAGTGTCGACATGTGAATGCAATCCTGGTTGTGAACATGAATGGAAATCAAGCCTATGAAACAATGGGCCGATGAACAATTTCCAAGCCCGCGAGCTGCTGCTTGAACTCTATCGCGCTGCGGTGGAGCGTGCCCAACCTTCTGTCATTCTGGCGCCCTACTTGCCTTCGCCCCCCAAGGGTAGAACGGTGGTGGTGGGAGCGGGCAAGGCCGCTGGGGCCATGGCCCATGCGGTGCAAGCGGCTTGGCCGGCACACGCCCCACTCAGCGGCGTGGTCGTGACCCGCTATGGCCACACGCCGCCAGCACCTGCTGGGTTGAGCCAGCGCATCGACATCCTGGAAGCCGCTCATCCAGTGCCCGACGAAGCTGGCGTTTTGGCCAGCCAGCGCATGCTGGCCGCGGTTGAAGGTTTGGGTCCGGACGACTTGGTGCTGTGCCTGATTTCTGGTGGCGGCTCGGCTTTGCTGACCCTGCCCCAAGAAGGCCTCACTTTGGCCGACAAACGCGCCATCAATCAATCGCTGTTGCTCAGTGGCGCGCCCATCGATGAAATGAACACGGTCAGGAAACACCTCTCGCGCATCAAGGGCGGGCGCTTGGCCTTGGCCTGTGGTTCGGCCAGGGTTTTGACCCTGACCATCAGCGATGTGCCGGGTGACGATCCTGCGGTGATTGCCAGCGGTCCGACCGTGCCTGACCCCAGCACGTGTGAAGACGCTTTGGCCATTTTGAAAAGGCGAGGCATCGGTTTGCCCGACTTTGCCAAGCAGGCCTTGATCCGTGGCGAATGGGAAACCGCCAAACCCGGTGGCTTGGCCTGGAGCAAGCACGAGCACCACATGATCGCAACCCCCGCACAGTCCATGCAGGCGGCGGCCGAGCGTGCGCGCAGCTTGGGCCTCACGGCCCATGTGTTGAGTGCAGAGATGGAAGGCGAATCGCGCGAAGTGGGCGGCGTCCATGCAGCTTTGGCCAAGGCGATTGCCCAGGGCCAAGGGGCTTTTCAAGCGCCTTGCGTGTTGCTCAGTGGTGGCGAGACCACGGTCACTGTGCAGGCGACGCAGCAAAACCCCAACGCCAAGCCAGGCCGTGGTGGCAGGGCCGGCGAGTTTTGCCTGGGATTGGTCTTGGGTTTGCGTGGCCAGCATGGCGTGTGGGGCATTGCCGCAGACACCGATGGCATCGATGGGGTGGAACACAACGCGGGGGCCTTGGTCATGCCCGACACCTGGCAAAGGGCGGTGGACCTGGGTTTGTCGATTCACGACCATGTGGCGCGGCACGACAGCTTTGGTTTTTTTGAGGCCCTGGACGATTTGGTCGTCACCGGACCTACGCACACCAACGTCAACGACTTCAGGGCCTTGCTGATCGCCTGAGCCATGCGCTTGCGCCTGTGCGCTCATGCTGACCCATTGGCGGCTTGACCGGCGCGGGCTCGCTCAAGCGCAGCCAACACGCGCTCAGGCGTGGCCGGCGTGTCCAAGCGAACGGGGGTGCGGTCGTCGCGGACCGAGCCAATGGCATCGCGCAAAGCCTCAAACACGCTGATGGCCAGCATGAAGGGGGGCTCGCCCACCGCTTTGCTGCCGCCCACGTTGTCCTCGCGGTTGGCTTGGGGCCAGAAATCCACTTTGAAATGCGCGGGCACATCGGCCGCCGTGGGGATTTTGTAGGTGCTCGCGCCTTGGGTTTGCAAAAGACCGTGTTCGTTCCAGACCAACTCTTCGCTGGTGAGCCAACCCAGGCCTTGAACAAATCCGCCCTCGATTTGGCCACGGTCGATCTCGGGGTGCAAAGAGCTGCCCACATCGTGCAAGATGTCGACCCTGAGCAAGCGATGCTCGCCGGTGAGCGTGTCGACCGCCACTTCGCTGCAGGCTGCGCCGTAGGCAAAGTAATAGAAGGGCCGACCACTGAGGGTTTGACGGTCGTAGTGAATTTTGGGCGTGGCATAAAAGCCGTGACTCCACAGCGGGACCCGCGCCGAGTAGGCCGACTGAACCAATTCGGTGAAGCCCAGCGTTCGCTTGGGCGAGCTGACTCGACCCGCTTCGAAAACGATGTCACTGGCTTGGCACGCATCCAGTCTTGCCAAATGCTGAGCCAATTGATCGCGAACCGCCTGCGCTGCGCGTTCAGCCGCACGGCCATTGAGGTCGGTGCCGCTGGAGGCCGCCGTGGCGCTGGCGTTGGGCACTTTGTGTGTGTCGGTCGCTGTGATTCGCACTTGCTGGGCGTCCAGCCCCAAGACCCTGGCCACGAGGCCGCAGACCTTGGTGTGCAAACCTTGGCCCATTTCGGTGCCGCCGTGGTTGACCAGCACTGAGCCGTCGGTGTAGACCGACACCAGCGCACCGGCCTGATTGAATTGCGTGGCCGTGAAGCTGATGCCAAATTTGACCGGCGTGAGGGCCAGTCCCTTGCGGATGAAAGGCTGCTCTTGGTTCCAACGGGCAACAGCCTCGCGCCTGGCTCGGTAATCGCATTGCGTGGCCAATTGCGTCATCAAGGGTTTGAGGATGTTGTCCTCCACCGTCATCTGGTAGGGCGTGATGTTGCGTTCGGTTTGACCATAGAGGTTGGCCAAGCGAACGTCCAAGGCATCCAAGCCCAAGTGGCGGGCGATGTCTCCCATCACGGTTTCGATGAGGATCACGCCTTGAGGACCACCAAAGCCGCGGAAAGCGGTGTGGCTTTGCGTGTGCGTACGGCAACGGTGCGAGCGGATGTGAACGGCTGGCAAGAAATAAGCGTTGTCGGTGTGAAAGATGGCCCGATCGGCCACCGGGCCAGACAAATCGGCGCTGTGTCCGCAATGCGCAAGCTGGATGCTGCGCAAGGCCCGCAAGCGGCCATTGGACTCAAATCCCACGGTCCAGTCGTGACTGAAGGGATGACGCTTGCCGGTGATGAGCATGTCGTCGCCTCGGTCCAAGCGCATCTTGACGGGGCGCTGGCAAAGGTGTGCCGCTAAGGCCGCCCAAACCGCCACATGTCCGGCTTGGGTCTCTTTGCCCCCAAAGCCGCCGCCCATGCGTCGGCACACCACTTGAACCTGGTGCAAAGGGATGGCCAAGGCATGGGCCACCCAGTGTTGAACTTCACCAGGGTGTTGGGTGCTGCTGTGAATCAGCCATTGCCCATCCTCTTGGGGCAAGGCATAAGCCAGTTGGCTTTCCAGATAAAAGTGTTCTTGACCGCCCACTTCTAAGCTGCCGCTGAGCTTATGGGGGCTGTTCTCAAGTCCGGTTGCGACATCGCCTTGCTTCAAGTCGACACTGGGTAAGACGAAAGCGCCCTGGTCCAAGGCCTCGCGCGCATGGGTGAGGGCAGGGCGGGGTGCAATGCGCAGTGGAATCGATTTGGCAATGCGTCTGGCGGTGAGGTGGTCTTGCGCCACCACCAAGCCCATGACATGGCCATGGTGTGACACCTCGTCGGTGGCAAAAATCAATTCATCGTGAACAAAAGTCGCCAGCACTGGGTCGCCCGGAATGTCCTGAGGCGTGACCACCGCCGCCACGCCATCTTGGGCGCGCGCCCAATCCCAGTCGATGTGCTCGATGGCGCCGTGGGCCACTGGGCTCAGGACAGGGGCTGCGTGCAAAGTGCCCTCGCTGAGTGGCAAGTCGTCGATGTAAGGTGCAGTGCCCCGAACATGGGTCAGCGCGCTGTCGTGCCACTGGCCCATGTGGTCATTGGGTCGGTTGGCATGGGGCAAGCCTGAGGCGGGATTGGGGGTCTGAGCCGTCATTGCACGTCCTCCAGCCTGACCAAATGATGGCCTCGGCGTTCGATCCAAGCCCGTTCAAGCAGGTTGGCCAAAACCCGTCGGCGGTAGTCGGCGCTGGCGCGCAAATCGCTCAACGGGTTGAACTCCTGAGTCAAGGTTTGCATGGCTTGTGCCCAGACCTCTGGGGTGTCGGCCTGACCTTCTAAAACGGCCTCGGTCTTCAGCGCTCGAACCGGTGTGGCCGCCACGCCGCCCACGCCAATGCGAACGCCAATCAGATGGCCTTGGCGTGACACCAAGTGCAAACCCAGACACACGGCAGAGATGTCGTCTTCGTTGCGCTTGGCGACTTTGTAGATCCCCAACCATTCGCCAGACACGGGCTTGGGCACCTGAACAAAGGCCAGCACTTCGTCGGAGGCCATCGCCGTTTGGCGGTAGCCAGTGTAGAAGTCGCTGAGCAAAACTTCGCGCTCAGCGCGAACGCCTTCGTGCCATCGCATGAGCACCACGCTTGCACCCAAGGCCAGCAGCAAGGGCATGCTGTCGCCAATCGGCGAGCCATTGGCGATGTTGCCGCCCATGGTGCCCGACTGACGGATGGGCCATCCGGCAAATCGATGGCCAAAGGGATGGATTTGGGGGCGGTCTGCGCTCAGTGCGTCGAAAGCCTGTTGCAGGGGAACCGCCGCGCCAATCGCAATGTGATGCACAAAGGATTCCACCCGCTTGAGCTCAGCCACACGGGAGAGGTCGATCACCGAATCCCAGTTTTTGAGTCGCTGGGTGAGTTCAAGCCCCGCATCGGTCGCACCAGCGATGAGCTTGGCATGGGGGCGGGCGCTTCGCAATTGAAGGAGTTCGTCCAGCGTGGTGGGCAAGGCGTAAGTTGAGCGGGCGTTGTCGCGTTTGGGCAAGGCCAGCAAGGCTTTGCGGATCGCTTCAACATCGGTGGCAATGGGTGGCTCAAGGGCCATCTGGTGGGCCGCTTGAACAATGGGCCGGTATCCCGTGCAGCGGCACAGATTGCCCGACAGCGCTTCGTGAATGTCCTCATCGCTGGGCGAGCGACCTTGGGCGATGGTGCGCTGATAAAGGGCAAAGAGGCTCATCACAAAACCTGGCGTGCAAAACCCGCACTGCGAGCCGTGGGCTTGGGCCAATGCCATTTGCACGGGGTGCAACTCACCATTTGGGCCACCGAGGTCGGATGCCGTCCAAAGCGCCAGGCCGTCGACCGCATGGGCAGGGCGAATGCAGCTGTTGATGGCTTCAAAGCCCAGGCCCTCATCGCTGGGACGGCCCACCACCACGGTGCACGCCCCGCAATCGCCCGCCGCACAGCCCTCTTTGGTGGCGCTGCACCTCAGGGTTTCCCTGAGCAGGCTCAGAAGCGTTTGTCCGGGTGTTACATTGTTCAGGCAAACGAGTTGCCCATTGCGCCAAAAACGCAAGGGTTGGCTCTCAGGCCGATGGTGTGGCGTGGTCTGGGTCATGCGCGCGAGCTTAAGTCCGAATCAGGCACGCCTCATGCTTGTTTGCACATGGCCCCCATTCGAGTCTGGATATGAATACGCCCCCATTTTTCGACAAGATCGACCTCCAGCTCATACGCACCCTACACACCTTGCTCACAGAACGCAGCGTTTCTCGCACGGCCTTGCTGATGGGACAGCAGCAACCCGCCATTTCGCAAGCGCTCAGGCGCTTGAGGGACTTGCTGGGTGACCCCATTTTGGTGCGTTCTGGCAACCAAATGGTGCCCACCGATGTGGGTTTGGGTTTGTTGGCACACAGCGGCCAAATCTTGGCTTCAGCCCAGGCCTTGATGGGATCGACCCGTCAATTCGACCCCGCTCATTCGGCCCACCGCTTCAACCTCGCGGTGTCCGACACCATAGACCCCGCTTTTTTGCCCGATTTGGTGGTGCGACTTCACCGCTTGGCGCCACATTGTTCAGTTCACATCCATCCCCTCACCTGGCAGGCGGAGTACCTCGACGCCTTGAGCCAAGGTCAACTGGATGTGGTCATTGCCAATTGGGAAGACCCGAGTGAGCAATTGCACCGTGCGCCATTGTTTGACGACGAGGTGGTGTCTTTGGTCAGCGCCCAACACCCTGCTGTGCGTCGCGGTTGGACGCTGCAAGACTGGTTGGATTGCGACCATGTGGCCCCCACTCCAGCCTATGTGGGCTGGCGTGGCGTGATCGACCAACAACTCGATGCCCAAGGCCTTGAGCGGCACATCGCGGTGCGTTGTGGGCATTTCAGTTTGATCCCCGCCATGGTGGCCTCCAGCCTGTTGGTGCTCACCACGGGCCGTCGTTTTTGTGAGCGCATGACCCAAGGACAAAGCCAAAGTCAAAATGCCAACCCGTGGGTGATGTTGCCGCCGCCCTTTGCTTTCAAGCCCATGACCTACCATCAGCTTTGGCATGAGCGCAGCCATGCATCAGCGCCAGCGCGTTGGCTGCGCGATCAGGTCAAGGCCAGCGCCATGGCGAACACGGTCAACCCGCCTTTGCGTTCATCGCCTTCATCCCGTTCATTTGCTTTGGGACACTGACATGAGCAAGCCCCTGCTGAATCTTCAAGGCATCACCAAGCGATACCCTGGCGTGGTCGCCAACGATGGGGTGAACTTGAGGGTCGAGCCCGGACAAATCCACGCTGTGCTTGGCGAAAACGGGGCAGGCAAGTCCACCCTGATGAAAGTCATTTATGGCGTGGTTCAGCCCGACGAAGGCCACATTGAATTTCAAGGTCAGGCCGTTCAGGTGCGCAACCCGCAATTTGCACGCGAGTTGGGCATCAGCATGGTGTTCCAACATTTCAGCCTGTTCGATACCCTGACGGTGGCCGAGAACGTTTGGCTTGGACTTGACCGTTCGCAAACCTTGTCGCAGGTGAGCGAGCGCATCGATCAAGTGGCCCGCCAATATGGCCTGGATGTGGACCCGGATCGCCCTGTGCACAGCCTGAGCGTGGGCGAGATGCAGCGCGTTGAGATCATCCGGGCTTTGCTGGGCGACCCCAAGCTGCTCATCCTTGACGAGCCCACTTCGGTGTTGACACCGCAAGCGGTGGACAAGTTGTTTGTGGTGCTCAGACGGCTGGCCGAGGAAGGTCGGGCCATCCTCTACATCAGCCACAAATTGCACGAGATCCGAAGCCTGTGCACGCATTGCACGGTGATGCGGGGTGGGCGCGTCACGGGCGAGTGCGACCCTCGTGAGCAAACCAATGCCTCGCTCAGTCAAATGATGATTGGTGCTCAACCCCCTGAATT
>JBEAMY010000163.1:0-3656 GCA_041165725.1 Pseudomonadota bacterium | reverse complement strand
ATGCGTGCCTTGAGCTCTTCCAAGGTTTCGCCTTCTTGCAATTCCATCTCTGCTTCAGCGGTTGCACCCTCAGCGCCTGCAGCTGCCTTGGCTGCAGCTTCTGCAGCCTCTGCTTCTGCAGCAATTCGGGCTGCTTCGGCTTGGGCTGCCGCTTTGGCTTCAGCGGCGAGTCGAGCGGCCTCGGCCTCGGCTTTGGCTTTTTCAAGCTCTTCTTTGGCCCGACGCTCTTCCTCTTCCATGCGGGCCTTCTCTGCGGCAGCCATCGCAGCAGCTTCTGCCACTGCGGCGGCGATGCGCTCGGACTTGAGTCGCTCGGCTGCTGCGGCCTCTCGGGCTGCTGCATCGGCTGCAGCTGCCGCAATGGCCACAGGGTCGTAATCGGGTTTGGTCAGTTTCTTCACCATCGGTCTCACCACAAATGCCATGAACAATACAAACAACAGGGCAATCGCAGCGCTGTTGGCCAGATTTGCCACCTTCTCATCTTTCCACCAGGGCAATGGGCCGTCACCCGTGGGCTCAAATCGGGTCGACACCACGGTCACCACGTCGCCACGCTTTTCGTCAAACCCCACTGCGCCACGAACCAATTGGTTCAGCCGATCCAGCTCTTCCTGAGTGTAGGGAATCGTCGTGGCTGGTGCAGCTCCATCGGCGGGCTTTTCCACTTTGGCGCCAGCGGGAATCGGGCGCTCGTTGATCAGCACACCTACGCCAATTTTCTGAACCGAACCCATGGCCGACTTCACGTGTCGCACTTGACGGTCGATCTCGTAGTTGCGGGTGCTGCGGGCCATGACCTGAGCGCCACGCTCGGAAATGCCTTTGCTGATGTCTGGGTTGGTATTGGCCGTCGACTCGTTGTTGACGGGCGGATTGGGCGGTTGGTTGCTCAATGAACCGGGAATGCCAATCGCGTCCTTGAGCATGGTCTTGTCTTCGACATACATCTCTGAACGGGTTTTGGGCCCCATGTTCTTGTCATCGAAATCTTCGCGAGTGACCTCACGCTGATCAAAGTCCAGCGTCAGGCTGACCTGTGCGGTCACGTTTTCAGCGCCAACGATGGGAGCGAGCAATTGCAGCAATCGGGTGCGATAGAGGTCTTCCATCTGCTGCTTGTATTGAAGCTGCTCACCGGTCATGCCCAAGGGACCTGCGGTCAGCATCTCATTCATCAATGAACCATAGTTGTCCACCACGCTCACGTTTTCAGGTGCCAAATAAGGCACGCTGGAGGCAACCAGCTGAACAATGGCCTGGACGTTGGCGGGCGAAACCGTTTTGCCAGGCACGCGGGTGATGATCACTGAGGCCTTGGTGGGCACACGATCGCGAACAAAAACGCTTTGCTTGGGTGCTGCCAAGTGCACACGGGCTGACTTGATCCCAGCGATTTGCGAAATCGTTCTGGCCAGTTCTTGCTCCATGGCGTTGTTGTAGCGAACCTGCTCCATGAACTGGCTGGTGGTCATGGCTGGCATGTCTTTAAGGGTATCCATGCCCGAGGCTTCGGTCTTGGGCAGGCCTTTGGAAGCCACTGTCATGCGAGCTTCCTGGTATTTTTCTTCGGGCACGGTCACGGTGCCACTGTTCGGATCGAGCTTGGCGTCAATGCCTGCCTCTTTCAAGGCTTCCATGGCCATTTTTTTATCGGTTTCGCTGAGCACAATGCCAAGAGGTTTGTGTGGCGTGGGGTTGCGCATCGACATCGACGCCAAACCAAATGCGGCCACCACGAGCAACACCACAAAAATCGGCAATACCTTTTTGACGGTGGGTTGCTTGACCAAATCGCGAATCAGGCCCATTGGGTCCGCAACGGCTTGGCGTGTCACCGACGCAGTGAGGTCTCGGCCGCCCATTGCGCGATCGGCTGCAGGCTTGCTGGCAAGCCCACTGGATTTGGAGGGCTCTTCGTTGCCAGGGCCATTGGTGAGGGCTGGTGGCATGGGTGTGGAGGCAGTGGTCATGATCGTCTCTTCAATTCAGTGGGTGACGTCGTCAGACAGGCATGTTCAAGATGTCCTCATACGCTTTGAGGACCTTGTTTCGAACTTGGAGGGTGGCTTCAAATGCAAGCGATGCTTTTTGCATGCCCAAAACCACATCGGTCAGAGGAATGTCTTCACCCCTCTGATGGGCTTTCATCAAATCGGCAGACCGCATTTGTGTGTCGTTGACGTGCTCGATCACCCCTTTGATGGCGTCACCAAAGGTCGAGGCTTGAGTTTTGGGCGTGCCGCCGTCAATGCGGTTGAAGTCCGGCATGACCGGCGTTGCGTCTGGTGCATTGAGCCCAGTTGCTGCCTTGTTTTGGTAGGCGCGGATGGTGGCAAGCATGGTTTCAATGCTGGCCGCTGAGGTCTTGTCAATCATCTGACTTCTCCTTTCAGTCGGCAAAGGCCAGGTTCATGCCGCGCTCTCTGAGCTGGGCCAATTTGTAACGCAAGGTTCTGGGGCTGATCCCCAGTTTCTTGGCGGCTTCTGCACGGTTCATGGTGGTTTGGATCGCAGCCAGAATGGCCTCGTGCTCACGCGCCTTGACGGCATCGCCCAATTTGCCGGGCTCAATGGACTCTGAGCGCTGGGGCATGTTCATGCTGGAGTCGGTGTACTGGTTTTGGCCTTCAACTTTGGACATGGATGGCATCACCGGCGTGGCAGACATCGAAGGCATTGAAGTCGGGGTCATCTCAGTAGCATCACTCCATGAGTGCTCTGCTGTGTTGGCTTCATCAAACAACAAGTGAGCAGGCGTGATCAGCGTGCCATTGCACAACACCAAAGCACGCTGCACCACGTTTTCAAGCTCGCGCACATTGCCAGGCCATGAGTAGGTTTGCAACAAGGCTTGTGCCTCTTCGCTCACACGGATGGCTTGGTCTGGGTGCAGCCGGCGCAAAGATTGCTGAACCAGCGGAAGGACGTCACCAGGGCGTTTGGCCAAGGGTTGGATCTGCAAGCGGAAAGTGGAGATGCGGAAGTACAGGTCTTCTCGGAATTCTTTGTTCGCAATCGCCTGCTTCAAGTCTTTGTTGGTTGCAGCAATCACGCGCACGTTCAAATCGATCTGGGTTTCACCACCCAAGCGTGTGAGCTTTCTTTCTTGAAGAACGCGCAAGAGTTTGGCTTGCAGGTGCAAGGGCATCTCACCCAACTCATCCAAAAAGATGGTGCCGCCACGGGCTTGTTCGAACAATCCTTTGTGATCTTTGTGGGCGCCAGTGAAAGCACCTTTTTCGTGACCAAACAACATGTCTTCGATCAGGTTGTCGGGCAAGGCAGCGCAGTTGAAAGCCACAAAGGGGCCAGCAGCACGGGGAGAACATTCGTGCAGCACGCGGGCCAGCACTTCTTTACCTGCGCCGGTTGGACCCACCAGCAATGCGGTGACTTCGGTTTGAGCCACGCGCTGGGCCAAAGCAAACAAATGCTGGCTCACAGGATCTGCAAACACATAACTGGGCTTAGTACGCTCCACCTCTTGCTGAGCCAGTGGCTCGACGGCGGTGCGCCAGCTGGTCTCTGACCATTCATCGGTGGGCAACACGTGCAAGGCACCCAAGCGCATGGCGTCAACAGTGACTTCCATGTGACGGCGATCGACGCGACAAATGATGGGAGATTTATGTCCGAGCTGTTGAATCAAGGTC
>JBEAMY010000162.1:0-3924 GCA_041165725.1 Pseudomonadota bacterium | reverse complement strand
GAGTAAATCGTGATGCGGGCATTTTTAGCGGGGCGCTCGATGACGACGCGAGAGACCGCAGCGTTTTTCAGCTTGGCCTTGAGGTAGTCGCGTACTTTGATGTCTTCGGCAAGCATGCCTGCGAAGTCACGGTTGGTGGCGTACCAGCGGCTGGCCCAGTTGCGGCTGACGGAAAGGCGAAAGCCGGTCGGATGAATTTTCTGTCCCATGTCCTCTTGCCTTTCAGTTGCCGACCGTCACGTACACATGGCACGTGGGCTTGCTGATGCGGTTGCCGCGACCCTTGGCGCGTGCGGTGAAGCGCTTGAGCGTGGTGCCCTGTTCCACATAAATGGTCTTGACACGCAATGCATCAATGTCGGCACCGTCGTTGTGCTCGGCATTGGCGATGGCCGACTCGAGCACTTTCTTGATGATGCCAGCGGATTTTTTCTGGGTGAAGGTCAGGATGTTGAGGGCCTGGTCCACCTTTTTGCCGCGGATGAGATCTGCCACCAATCGACCCTTGTCGACTGAAAGACGAACACCTCGCAGGACTGCACGTGTTTCCATAGGTCCTCCTTATTTCTTGGCCTTTTTGTCGGCGGGGTGACCCTTGAAGGTGCGGGTCAACGCAAATTCGCCGAGCTTGTGTCCAACCATTTGGTCGGTCACGTAGACAGGTACATGTTGCTTGCCGTTGTGAACAGCAATGGTCAACCCGATGAACTCGGGCAGGATCATGGAGCGACGCGACCAGGTCTTGATGGGACGCTTGTCTTTGCTGCTCACGGCTTTTTCCACTTTGTCCATCAGGTGATGGTCAACGAATGGGCCTTTTTTCAATGAACGAGCCATGGCCTACCCCTTATTTCTTGCGACGCGACACGATCATGACTTGCGTGCGCTTGTTGTTGCGGGTGCGGTAACCCTTGGTCAAATTGCCCCAAGGATCAACAGGTGCGCGGCCTTCGCCGGTACGACCTTCACCACCACCGTGCGGGTGATCGATCGGGTTCATGGCCACGCCACGAACGGTGGGTCGAATGCCCATCCAGCGCTTGACACCGGCTTTACCGATTTGACGCAGGCTGTGCTCTTCGTTGGAGACTTCGCCAATCGTGGCACGGCACTCGATGTGGATCTTGCGAACTTCGCCTGAGCGCATGCGAACCTGAGCGTAGGTGCCTTCACGAGCCAGCAAGGTTGCAGACGTGCCAGCTGAGCGGGCAATCTGAGCGCCCTTGCCAGGACGCAACTCGATGCAGTGGATGGTTGAACCCACAGGGATGTTGCGAATGGGCAGCGTGTTGCCAGCGCGGATGGGCGCTTCTGAACCGCTTTGCACCGTGGTGCCCACTTCAAGACCACGGGGGGCAATGATGTAGCGGCGCTCGCCATCGGCATAGCAAACCAAAGCAATGTGTGCCGTGCGGTTGGGGTCGTATTCGATGCGCTCAACTTTGGCAGGAATACCGTCCTTGTTGCGACGGAAGTCGACCACACGGTAGTGGTGCTTGTGACCACCGCCCTTGTGGCGGGTGGTGATGTGACCATTGTTGTTGCGGCCCGAACGCTGATGTTGGGGCTCGAGCAAAGGCGCAAAGCCCTCGCCCTTGTGCAAATGATCGCGAGTGACTTTGACCACGGCACGTTGGCCGGGGCTGGTCGGTTTCATTTTGATCACGGCCATGATTAAGCAGCCTCCCCAGAGAGGTTGAGCTCTTGACCGGGTTGCAGCGTCACATAGGCCTTGCGCACGTGATCGCGGCGACCCACAGAACGGCCAAACCGCTTGGTCTTGCCCTTGATGTTCACAACAGACACGGCCTTGACCTGCACATTGAAGAGCAGTTCAACCGCAGCCTTGATTTCAGGTTTGGTGGCGTCCTGCAACACCTTGAAGGTGACTGCATTGGTCTTTTCAGCCACGAAGGTAACCTTCTCAGACACGATGGGGGACACCAGCACCTGCATCAGACGTCCTTCGTCAAAACGGGTGTTGCTCATGCGAACATCTCCTTGAGTTGATCGAGGGCCGCCTTGGTCACCAGTACTTTTTTGTAGTAAACCAGCGAGACGGGGTCTGCATAGCGAGGCTCAACCACCAACACATTGGGCAGGTTGCGCGAGGCCAGGTAAAGGTTGTCGTCCACTTCCTCAGCAATTACCAAGACTGAGTCGAGGTTCATGGCTTTGAATTTAGCGGCCAAGAGTTTGGTCTTGGGGGCGTCGACCTTGATGGAATCCACCACAGCCAGGCGACCTTCACGAACCAACTGGGAGAGGATGGACGCCATACCGGCGCGATACATCTTCTTGTTGATTTTTTGGGTGAAGTTCTCAGCCGGGGAATTCGGGAAAATCCGACCGCCTCCACGCCACAGGGGCGACGAGGTCATACCGGCACGAGCGCGACCGGTTCCTTTTTGGCGGAAGGGCTTTTTGGTGGAGTGCTTGACCTCAGCGCGGTCTTTCTGTGCACGGGTACCTTGACGCGCATTGGCCTGGTAGGCGACAACGATCTGGTGAACCAGGTCTTCGTTGTAGTCGCGACCAAACACCGTATCGGGCACATCAAGCTTAGAAGCGGCCTGGCCTTGTTCGTTCAGGAGTTCGACTTGCATCAGTTGCCTCCCTTAGAAGGAGCCACCTTGACGGAAGGACGCACGGTCACAAAACCGCCGGCAGAGCCAGGAATAGCGCCCTTGATCAACAGCAACTGACGGGATTCGTCGATGCGGATGATGTCAAGGTTTTGAGTGGTGACGGTGACATCGCCCATGTGGCCGGTCATTTTTTTACCGGGGAACACGCGACCAGGGTCTTGTGCCATGGAGATTGAACCGGGGACATTGTGCGAGCGGCTGTTACCGTGCGACGCGCGCTGCGAAGCAAAGTTGTGACGCTTGATGGTGCCTGCGAAGCCTTTACCGATGGAGGTGCCTTGCACATCCACCTTTTCACCCACAGCAAACATGGCCACGGGCAAAGTTGCACCGGTTGCATACTGGGATGCGACTTCAGGGGTCACACGGAATTCTTGGGTGATTTCGCCGGACTGGACGCCAGCTTTGGCCAAGTGACCAGCTTCGGGCTTGGTCACCCGCGATGCACGGCGCTGACCAAAGGTCACCTGCAAGGCGGTGTAGCCATCGTTTTCTGCGGTTTTCACCTGGGTCACGCGGTTGTTGGACACATCGACCACCGTGACGGGAATTGCATCGCCGTCATCGGTGAACACACGCATCATGCCCACCTTGCGCCCAAGCAAACCCAAACGGTTGCTTTGACTCATTGTTGTTCTCCAAAACTCTCACCGACGCCACTTCAATTGGCAACGCCGTTTTGTGCGTGAGAGAAGGTTAAAAATATCCAGCCCTTAAGCATTGCCAACGCGAGGCCTATGAGCTGGAACCGGGCATTGTACTCAAAAAATGACACGCCACCCGGGTTTTTTAGACCCTTGCCCGGCAAAACTGCCGCTCAAGGGCCAAAGCCGCATCACTGCAACTTGATTTCGACGTCCACGCCAGCCGGCAAATCCAGCTTCATCAACGCATCGACGGTCTTGTCGGTGGGGTCGACGATATCCATCAGGCGCTGATGGGTACGGATTTCGAACTGGTCACGGCTGGACTTGTTCACGTGGGGCGAACGCAGAATGTCAAAGCGACGCATGCGAGTGGGCAGTGGTACGGGTCCACGCACGATCGCGCCGGTGCGCTTGGCAGTGTCGACAATTTCAGCAGCTGATTGGTCAATCAGTTTGTAATCGAAGGCCTTGAGGCGAATGCGGATTTTTTGCTTGGCGCTCATTCACATCACTCCAGAATCTTGGCGACGACGCCGGCGCCCACAGTGCGGCCACCTTCGCGGATCGCAAAGCGCAGACCCTCTTCCATGGCGATCGGCGCAATCAACTTCACCGTGATCGTCACGTTG
>JBEAMY010000161.1:0-5525 GCA_041165725.1 Pseudomonadota bacterium | reverse complement strand
CCAGAGGCCGAGCGCCCTGTCCATGAGGAGTCCGTGCCCAGCCGAGTGGTCAAGCTGTCTTCTGTGGTCAATCAGCGACCCTCTCATCCGATTCCCGTTGCGGCACTCGAACCAACTCAGCCTGAAGCGCTGTCTGAGCCGCATCATCAATCCCATGCTTTGGCCAAGTCAACTCTGGATCAACCCTCGCAGTCCTCTGTCACTGCGGATTGGCCCCAGGCCTCGCCGGATGCCCAGCGTTGGGTGGATCGGGTGATCGAGTTGTGCAATGGCCAGCATGTGCAAGCCCTGGTCAAAGAGCTGGCCATGAACACCCAATGGTTGAGCGAAGACGGTGAGGTCTGGATGCTCAGAACCGACAAGTCGACCCTCAACACCGCATCGAACCGAGACAAGCTCCAAGAGGCACTTGCCCAAATTGGTCATGCGGTAGAACTTCGAATTGAAGTCGGGCCAGTGACACACACCGCCAGCATTCGCCTTGCAGCCGAACATGCGCGTTGGCTGGAAGAGGCGCACAAGAAGGTGCTGGCCGACCCCTATGTTCAAACCCTGATGCGAGAATTCGGCGCGCACATCGTGCCGGGAAGCATCAAACCCATCAAGCAATAGGCAATAAGGAAACCCGAATCATGTTCAACAAAGGACAACTCGCAGGCCTGATGAAGCAGGCTCAGGCCATGCAGGACAACCTGAAGAAAGCACAGGACGAACTCAAGACCGTTGAAGTCAAGGGCGAGGCGGGTTCGGGCATGGTCAAGATCACCATGACCTGTGGCCATGAGGTCAAGCGCGTCGAACTCGACCCTTCTGTCTTGAGTGACGACAAAGACATGCTGGAAGATTTGCTGGTGGTGGCCTTCAATTCGGCCGCGCAGGAGGCCGAACGGGTCAGCCAAGAGCGCATGGGCAAACTCACCTCGGGCATGCCTGGCTTGCCCGGCGGCCTGAAACTCCCGTTCTGATCTAACCCAATTCGCAGAACCCGTGCGCAAACCGGCCAGCCATGCCTTAGAGGAGCTTGTCGATGCCCTCAAAACCCTGCCTGGGGTTGGAGCTCGCAGTGCTCAGCGCATGGCCATGCACTTGCTCGAGCGTGACCGGGTTGCTGCAAAGCGTTTGTCGCAAGCCATTGATCAATCGCTTGAAAAAGTGGGCCACTGTCAGCGCTGCAACACCCTGACCGATGCCCCCATCTGTGACACCTGTCTGGACCAAGAACGCGATGTCACGCGCTTGTGCGTGGTCGATACCGCATCCGATCAGTCGGTGATCGAGCGAACGGGGACTTACAAAGGTCATTACTTCGTGTTGCTCGGTTCGATCAACCCCTTGCAAGGTCAAGGCATAGGCGACACCGGCATTCGTGCTTGCCTGGATCGCGCCAGCGACGGTGAAGTTCAGGAGGTCATCATTGCCACTGGTTTTCACGCCCAAGGCGAAGCGACGGCCCATGTGCTCTCGACCGCGTTGAAAAAACGTGGCATCCACGTCACCCGACTCGCCAAAGGCGTGCCCATTGGCAGTGAGCTTGAATTTGTTGATCTGGGCACCATTGCTCACGCCTTATTGGACAGACGTCCCCGCTAGAGCCAGCTGTCACTCTGGTTTCAACCAATCGGGATCATCCTAATGATGTGAAAGACGCGTCTGCACTATGCTCCACGAGGTCATTTGGTCAAGGAGCAAACATGAGTCATTTCTTGAAGCGTCGTCACTTCAACCAAGGCATTGTGGCCGCCGCTGCCAGCATCGCTGCGCCCGGAGTCTGGGCCGCTGACAAGCCCGAAAAGTCATCGGTTGGCATCGCTGTGGGTGGCAAGGGTTCCTTTTATTACTTGCCTTTGACCATTGCCGAACAACTGGGCTATTTCAAGGAAGAGGGGTTGGAGGTGTCCATCAGCGACTTTGCCGGTGGCGCCAAAGCCTTGCAAGCCGTGGTGGGCGGTTCTGCAGATGTGTGCTCAGGCGCGTACGAACACACCATCAACCTCCAGTCCAAAAACCAGTTTTTCCAGTGCTTTGTGTTGCAAGGCAGAGCGCCGGCCATTTCCTTGGGCATTTCCACCAAGACCATGCCCGACTACAAAAAGGTCAGCGATCTCAAGGGCAAGCGAATTGGTGTGACTGCGCCTGGTTCATCCACCAACATGGTGGCCAATCTCATTCTGTCCAGAGCGGGTCTCAAGCCCACTGATGTGAGCTTCATTGGTGTGGGGACGTCTTCTGGCGCCATCACAGCCATGCGCAGTGGCCAAATCGATGCCATCAGCAACATCGATCCCGTCATCACCATGCTGGAGCAAAAAGGCGACATCCGCATCGTCACCGACACACGAACCCTCAAGGGCACCAAAGAAGTCTTTGGAGGCAGCATGCCCGCGGGCTGCCTTTATGCGCCCACCAAATTCATTCAAGAAAATCCCCGAACCACACAAGCCTTGGCCAACGCCATGGTGAGGGCGCTCAAATGGTTGCAAACGGCGGGTCCGTCCGACATCATCAAAACCGTACCCGATGCCTACTTGTTGGGAGACCGGGCACTTTATCTGGCTGCATTTGCCAACGTGCGCGAATCCATCTCTATCGATGGTGTGGTGCCCACCGACGGCCCGCCCACCGCGCTCAAATCGCTGGCCAGTTTTGACAACACCGTCAAAGCCGATCGAATTGACCTGACCAAGACCTTCACCAACGAATTTGCCCTCAAGGCCAAACAGAAATTCAAGGCCTGATGGATTGGCAATGAGTGCTGCGATCACCTTTGATCAAGTCAGCTGTGCGTTTCGCAGCAACACATCCGATGGCACTTATGTGGCGGTGTCAAATACCAGCTTCGAGGTCCAGCAAGGCGAATTTGTCTGTGTGGTAGGCCCCACGGGTTGTGGCAAGTCCACGTTGCTCAATGTGGCAGCTGGTCTTTTGTCTCCCTCCTCGGGAGCCATTCGTGTCATGGGTCATGAATTGCAAGGCATCAATCAGCGGGCAGGCTATATGTTTCAGTCTGAAGCACTGATGCCTTGGCGAACGGCTCTGGAAAACGTCAAGCTGGGTTTGAGCTACCGCAACATGCCCGATGCACAGGCCACTGACTTGGCCAAAGACTGGTTGGCCCGAGTGGGTTTGTCGGGCTTTGAAGATCGTTATGCGCATCAACTTTCGGGTGGCATGAGAAAGCGGGTGGCCTTGGCGCAAACTTTGGTGCTGGACCCCGACATCATCTTGATGGACGAGCCTTTTTCTGCGCTGGACATTCAAACCCGCCAGTTGATGGAAAACGAAGTCCTGGACCTTTGGGCGGCCAAGAAAAAAGCCGTCTTGTTCATCACACACGACTTGGACGAAGCCATTGCCATGAGCGACAGGGTGGTGGTTTTGTCTGCCGGGCCAGCGACTCATCCGATTGGTGATTTTGTGATCGACCTGCCTCGGCCTCGCGATGTGGCCGAGGTTCGCACTGATCCTCGCTTCGTGGAGTTGCATGCCCAGATCTGGGATGTGCTCAGGGAAGAAGTCCTCAAGGGCTATGCCCAGCAGCGATTGGGCAAGGTGGCCGCATGAGTCAAACGACTTCCATTGGCGGCTTGAAACTCAGGCTCATTCAGTTGAGTTTGCTCTCTTTCATGTTGCTCGCATGGCACCTGAGTGCGGGCAACGAGCAGGTGGCGTTTTTTCTGGGTGAGCCCCTCAAGGTGTTGGGGCGAATTTGGTCTTGGTTCATGCCGGTCGAGATTGCCCCCAACTCATGGTTTCCTGATGGCTTGCCGGGCCGGGCCGACATCTACATTCACCTGGGTGTGACTTTGCTGGAGACCGTTTTGGCTTTTGTGTTGGGCACATTGGCTGGCATGGCATTGGGCCTGTGGTTGGGTCTGTCGCCGGTGGCCAGTGCCGTGTTGGACCCCTTCATCAAAGCGGCCAACTCCATGCCCCGAGTCATCCTGGCGCCCATCTTTGCGATGTGGTTTGGCCTGGGGATTTGGAGCAAGGTTGCCTTGGCAGTGACCTTGGTTTTTTTCATTGTCTTTTTTAACGTCTACCAAGGCATTCGTGAGGTCAGCCCAGTACTGATTGCCAACGCTCGCATGTTGGGCGCGAATCAGCATCAATTGCTCAGAACGGTTTACCTGCCCAGTGCCACGAGTTGGGTGTTTTCAAGCTTGCACACCTCGGTGGGTTTGGCCTTTGTTGGGGCGGTGGTGGGCGAATACTTGGGTTCCGCCCGTGGCGTGGGTTATCTGATCTTGCAAGCCGAGGGGACCTTCGATGTCAACAGTGTGTTCGCTGGCATCATGGTCTTGACGGTGTTTGCCTTGTTGCTCGACGCATTGGTCGGTCGCATCGAGCGCAGCCTCATGACATGGCAGCCCAAGACCAGTCAAACTGAAAAACTGTAATCAGCGCTTGGCCTGATTCATGGCGGTCTTGGTGGACTTGCTTGACTGATTCGCAGCGCCGCTGGACTTTGCCGTTTTTTCTTTGGACGGCGTTGCCTTATTGGCCAGAGTCACAGCTGGACTGCCTGGCGAAACCACCAGCGTTTGTCCCACGCGAACGCCTTGGCCTTCTTTAAGCCGATTCCATGCTCTGAGTTGTGCCGCGGTGACCTGATGTTTGCGTGCAATGCCATCCAACGTGTCGCCCTTTTGGACTTTGACCGTTTTGGCTTTGGCGGGTCGATCAACAGCCAGGTTGATTTGCCCGGAGTCCGCCAGGTTTTCGCTCACGTCCGATTGACCTTGCTTGCGAGGCACCACCAGTGCTGAGCCTTTTCGAATGATGTTTTTCGGGGGGATGTCATTGATTCGGCGTAGCGTTTCCTCGTCCATCTGAACCAATTTGGCGGCTTCAGACACCTTGAGGTCTTTGGGCGCCAGCCAAGCGGTCCAGGTGGCCAAAGGCCCTTTGTGCTGGGCAAAATTTTTGCTGAAGATTTCTGCGTTGTCCCAAGGCAAGAGCAACTCTTCAGTGGCTGCCCCCATGAGCAAAGGCCTCTTGGCCGACGGGTTGAGCTGTTTGAGTTCTTCCACGCTCAGGCCAGCCAATTGAGCCGCCAAGGCCACATCGATGTCGACCTTGAGTGGAACAGCCTGGAAGTAGGGGTGGTTTTTGATCACCCTCAAATTCAAGCCAAAGCGTTCTGGTTGAGCAATGATGTTTTTGATCGCCTGAAACTTGGGCACGTATTGGCGAGTTTCGTTCGGCATGTTCAGGTCTTCGTATCCCGTGCCTTTGCCCAGTCGCGCATTCGCAGCCTGTGCGCGGGCCACATTACCTTGTCCCCAGTTGTAGGCAGCCAGCGCCAAGTGCCAGTCACCAAACTGAACGTGCAATTGTTTGAGGTAATCCAAGGCCGCGCGCGTTGAGGCCGTGACATCAAGTCGATCATCCCGAAAAGCGTTTTGCTTGAGGTCGAAATGAATCCCGGTGCGCGGCATGAATTGCCACATTCCGCTTGCCTTGGCCCTTGAGGTTGCCTCGGGGTTGAAGGCACTTTCGATGAAGGGCAGCAAGGCCAACTCTAA
>JBEAMY010000160.1:0-9018 GCA_041165725.1 Pseudomonadota bacterium | reverse complement strand
CCCGAGATCGTTTCCAGACTTGAATTCCTGGCCAGTGTGGGTTTGGGTTACCTCACTCTGGATCGTGGTGCACACACGCTCAGCGGCGGAGAGTCGCAACGCATTCGGCTTGCGGCTCAATTGGGCAGCAATCTGCAAGGCGTTTGCTATGTCTTGGATGAGCCCACAATTGGTTTGCACGCTCGCGATAACGGCATTTTGCTCAAGGCCCTCAAGACCCTGAGTGACCAAGGCAACACCCTGGTGGTGGTTGAACACGATCAGGACACCATTCGACATGCCGAACACTTGATTGACATTGGTCCCTCTGCGGGCCGACGAGGTGGGCGTCTTGTTGCACAGGGCGATCTCAAGGCGATTCAAGCCAGCGAGGAGTCCGTCACCGGTCGCTATTTGCGTCAGGCCATGCAACATCCTTTACAGGCTCGCCGCACGGTCAATGCTTCCAAATCGGATGACGGGGCATGGCTCACGGTTCATGGTGCCCATTTGCACAACCTTCAAAAAGTCACGGCGCGCATTCCACTGCGGCGTTTGGTGGCCATTACTGGTGTGAGTGGATCAGGCAAATCCACATTGGCCAGAGATGTGTTGTTGGCCAACGTGCAAGCCGCTGTGAGTCAACGCAAAGCGCCCAACTGGTCGGGATGCGAGGGCATTGATGGCTGGCAAGCGGTAGACCGTGTGCTGGAGGTGGATCAAACCCCCATCGGCAAAACCCCACGCAGTTGCCCAGCGACCTATGTGGGCTTTTGGGATGTGATCCGCAAACTCTTTGCCGAAACCCTGGAGGCCAAGGCACGGGGTTATGGGCCAGGGCGTTTCAGCTTCAACACGGGCGAGGGACGTTGTCCCAGCTGCGAAGGCCAGGGCATGCGAACCATAGAGATGAGCTTTTTGCCCGATGTCAAAGTCATGTGCGAATCTTGCAAAGGCATGCGATTCAATTCGCAAACGCTGGAAGTCACATGGCGTGGCAAGCACATTGGCGATGTGCTCAATCTCTCTGTAGATGAAGCGGTTGATTTTTTCTCGGCCATGCCCACCATTGCCCATCCCTTGCAATTGCTCAAAGATGTGGGCTTGGGCTATTTGACTTTGGGTCAACCTTCTCCCACACTTTCGGGCGGCGAGGCGCAGCGCATCAAACTGGTGACCGAGCTCTCCAAGGTCAGGGACGATGTGAGAAAACGGGGTCAAAAAGCCCCCCACACTTTGTATGTGCTGGATGAGCCGACTGTGGGCTTGCACATGGCCGATGTGGACTTGCTCATCCGTGTGCTCCATCGTTTGGTGGATGCAGGACACAGCGTGGTGGTCATTGAACATGACCTCGACGTGATTGCCGAGGCTGATTGGGTGGTCGACCTCGGTCCAGACGGTGGAAATCAAGGCGGTCGCATTGTGGTTCAGGCACCGCCCGAGGCCGTGGTGACCAGCCGTTCACACACTGGCGTGGCGCTGAAAGATTTCCTCCATCACTTGCCGCAATGACCCCTCAAACTTTCAATAGGAACTGATATGACATGGCCTACTTTTGAAGCCCATCGCATCGATGGGCAAGCGTTTGATTTTTCAAGCCTCAATGGCAAAGTGGTTTTGGTGGTCAACACCGCCAGCGCCTGTGGTTTCACACCGCAATTTGCGGGGCTGGAAGACTTGCACAAGCGTTATGCCGATCGTGGATTGGTGGTGCTGGGTTTTCCATGCAACCAATTTGGTGGCCAAGACCCGGGTTCGGCCGATGAGATCGCGCAGTTTTGTCAGCGCAACTATGGGGTGAGTTTCACCATGATGGAGAAGATTGAGGTCAATGGATCGCACACCCATCCCGTTTATCAATGGCTCAAAGGCGAGGCGCCTGGTTTGCTGGGCACCGAGGGCATCAAGTGGAACTTCACCAAGTTCCTTGTTGGCAAAGATGGGCGAGTGATCAAGCGCTATGCCCCACAAGACGCGCCGGCCAAGTTGGCGGGCGACATTGAAGCGGCTTTGGCCTGAAGTTCAGGGCCCTGCGAATCAACTGGGCTTGATGAGATCGGCCGCTGCAGCCCACTTCAGATCCAGCTGAGTCAGCCCACCCGCATCGTGTGTGGTCAGCGTGACTTCCACGTGTCGGTAAACATTGCGCCAGTCTGGATGATGGTCCATTTCTTCAGACACCTTGGCCATTTGGGCCATGAACGCAAATGCTTGGGCGAAGTCATCAAATTCAAAGCGACGATGCAGCGATGACTGGTCTGCACTTAATTGCCAAAGCGGCAAGCGTTCGGCCAGGCAAGACAACGCTTCTTGATTGAGCTTGGCCGAGCTCATCCCGCTTTGCCCAAACTCAGGCCCGCATGTTCACGCAGGGGGTGGAATTCGATTTTCGGGAATCGCTCTTGAGCCAGGCGCACATCGTAAGGACTGGTGCACAAGTAGGCGAGGGTGTCGGCCGCATCCCTGGCCATGCGCTGGGGATAGGTGTTCACAAACTCTCGCAAGGCTTCAGGTGTGGGCGCGGTGATCCACCTTGCGCCCGTGTACGGACAAGATTCAAGGCGGATGTCGCAGTCGTATTCGGTCTTGAGCCGGTGTTGAACCACTTCAAACTGAAGTTGACCCACAGCGCCCAGCAACATGTTGCCTCCGGCTTCAGGCTTGAACACCTGAATGGCGCCTTCTTCGCCCAACTGAGCCAGGCCTTGCTGCAGTTGCTTGGTTCGCAAGGGGTTTTGCAGCACCACAGTCATGAACATCTCGGGTGCAAAAAAAGGCAAGCCGGTGTATTGCAAGGACACACCATCGGTGATGGTGTCGCCAAGTTGCACGCCGCCGTGCGTGGTGAATCCAATGATGTCCCCAGCCCAAGCCTCTTCAACCGCTTCTCGGCGTTGGGACATGAAGGTCACCACGCTGGTGGGTCGCAATTCTTTGGCGGTGCGTTGGACTTTGAGCTTCATGCCGGGCTTGTACTGGCCCGAAGCCACGCGCACAAAGGCAATCCTGTCGCGGTGATTGGCGTCCATATTGGCTTGTACCTTGAAGACCA
The DNA here is from genome assembly GCA_041165725.1 of Pseudomonadota bacterium. Taxonomy (GTDB): domain Bacteria; phylum Pseudomonadota; class Gammaproteobacteria; order Burkholderiales; family Burkholderiaceae_C; genus Limnohabitans. The sequence continues at coordinate 5,984 of JBEAMY010000160.1, read as the reverse complement.
CCCCTGAAAAATGGGCCGATTCAGGCTCTACGGTTTTTTCAACGGTGTCTTTGTTGACGACCAGTGAGCTTTGGCGCGGGCGTGGTGAAGGCGCAAGATCAACCAAGGCATCAAGCACCTCCATCACACCAAAGTTGTTGACGCCGGAGCCAAAGAACACAGGCGTTTGTTTGCCTGCCAAAAAGGCTTCGCGGTCAAAGGCGGGGGAAGCGCCTGTGGCCAGCTCCATGCTGTCCATCGCCAAGCTCCAGTCGTGACCAAAGCGCTGACTCAGCTGATCTTGTTCCTTGAGGGAAATGGCTTCAAAGTCCTGCGGTCGACGCTCGCTGCCTGCTTCGAACACGGTCATGGCTTGCGTGCGCAGGTTGATGATGCCGCCAAAGGTTTTGCCTTGTCCCACAGGCCAGGTCATGGGCACGCAAGGCATGCCCAGCTCACGCTCGACCTCGTCAAGGATGTCGAGGGGGTCACGCACCTCCCGGTCCATTTTGTTCACGAAGGTGATGATGGGGGTATCGCGTTGTCGGCACACCTCGATCAGCCTGCGGGTTTGCGCTTCAACGCCATTGGCCGCATCGATCACCATGAGGGCGGAGTCCACTGCGGTGAGCACGCGATAGGTGTCTTCCGAAAAGTCTTTGTGACCCGGCGTGTCCAGCAGGTTGATCACGTGATCGCGATAAAGCATTTGCATGACCGACGAGGCCACCGAAATGCCGCGTTGCTTTTCGATTTCCATCCAATCGCTGGTGGCGTGGCGAGAGGCTTTGCGCGCCTTGACCGATCCTGCGATCTGAATCGCTCCTGAAAACAAAAGCAATTTTTCAGTGAGGGTGGTCTTGCCAGCATCAGGGTGGGAGATGATGGCAAAGGTACGTCGGCGACGCACTTCTTCGAGCGCGGTGGTCATGTCGGCATTCGTGGGCAAAGCAGGTCACGCATCATAACTAGGCCCTCATGCGGGGGGATCTGGGGCGATTCGGGCCGAACACATGATTCATCGCAAAACTTGGTCACGGTTTGTTGGCCTCGCGCAAGAAGAGCGTGGCATGATTAATTTCCTTGAGCCCGCTCAAAACTCCAGGGGGTAACCATGCGCATTGGACTGATTTCGGATTTGCATGCCAATCGGCAGGCGCTCACAGCCTGTTTGGAGCACGGGCGAACACGCCACATTGATCAATGGGCGGTGCTGGGCGATTTGGTGGGATATGGCGCAGACCCCGTGTGGGTGGTCGAACAAGTCATGACCATGGCCGAGGAGGGGGCGATTGTTTTGGCTGGCAATCACGATCGCATGGCCTTGAAGCCGGTCAAGAGCGATGAGCTTGGCGCCATGACGGCCCAATGGACACACGATCAACTCAGTGCCGAGCACAAGGCTTTTTTGCGCAGCTTGCCGCTCACGCATGAAATCGAGGATGCATTGCTGGTTCATGCCAGCGCCGATGATCCACAGGCATGGAACTACGTCGATGACGCAAGGGCTGCAGCGCGCTGCATGAGCGAAGCGAACGCCAAATTCGTCAAGCGTTTGGTGATGGTGGGCCATGTGCACCAACAAACGCTTTACTACAAAGGTCAGGGCCGTGAATGGATGCCCTTCAAACCCACTGCGGGCGTGGCGGTGCCCATTCCTCGGCATCGCGACTGGGTGGTGACGGTGGGATCTGTGGGTCAGCCTAGAGATCGTGACCCCAGAGCCATGTATGCCATTTATGAATCAGACAGCCGAAAGATCTGGTTCCACCGCGTGGACTACGACCACTCAGCGGCGGCTCGCGCCATTCGAAAAGCGGGACTCCCCGCCATCATGGCCGATCGTTTGGGAGCAGGAACATGATGGAGCTCGAAGAAGGCCTGGTGATTGATGACTTCGTTTTGGGGCCGCGCCTTTATGCGGGGGCCATGGCTCGCGTGCACGAGGTGACTTGGGCCCCAGGTCGCGAGCCTGCAGCTTGGACGCGATTCCCAATGGTGATGAAGATCCCTCGCATGACGCGACACGACGGGGCCGAGAACCTGGTGGGCTATGAAGTCGAAATGCAAATCATGCCCGCATTGCAAGGGCGTCATGTGCCACGCTTTGTGGCGGCGGGCGATTTGAGCGAGTTACCTTATCTGGTGATGGAGCGCATCATGGGTGAAACGCTGGAGCACATCATGGCTTGTGCACCAGAGCCCATGTCTTTCGTTGACATCGCCAGATGGGGTGTGGCCTTGGCCAAGGCGGTTCACAGCTTGCACCAACAAAACGTGTGTCACATGGATTTGAAGCCAGCCAATGTGTTGATGCAAGCCGATGGCCGTGCGGTGTTGCTCGATTTCGGCTTGTCTTGCCATGCGCACATGCCCGATTTGCTCGCCGAAGAATTGCGCAAAGCGGTGGGCTCGCCTGCATGGATGGCGCCAGAGCAAGTGGTGGGCGTGAGGGGCGATGCCCGAAGCGATGTGTTTGCGGTGGGAGTGATCCTTTATGAAATGGTGACGGGCAAGTTGCCTTTTGGTTCACCACAAACAGCTGGCGGATTGCGCCAGCGCCTTTGGATGGACCCTCGCCCGGTTCGACAGTTGCGCCCCGATGCGCCAGCCTGGTTGCAAGAAATCATCATGCGTTGCCTTGAACCCGAAGCTGCTGACCGCTACGCTTCGGCGGCGCAACTGGTCTTTGACCTGACGCACCCTGATCAAGTGACGATCACTGAGCGTGGCTTGCGTGAGCAGGGCACGGGTTTCTGGGTGCATTTCAAACGCTGGGTCCGTGCAGCAGGCCGGGAGTACAAGCCTTCACCTCTGCCCAGGCAGCTCACTGAAAACGTTCCCATGGTGATGGTGGGCGTGCCGCATCAGGATGTGAGTGATGAAGCTTTGGACAACCTGCGCGAAGCTGTCGCGCGTTCGCTGGGCTTGCGCCCCGGTGCGCGTTTGTCCTGCGTGACCGTGGTCAGTGGTTCGGGCGGGCAAGACAGCGAAAGCGAGTGGCATAGACAGCATTTGGTTCGCATGCAGCGCTGGGCTGAAGGATTGCCACTGCAAGGGCATCAGGTGTCGTACCACGTGCTTGAATCCAATCATGTGGCTGATGCCTTGCTGGCTTATGCCAAAGGCAATCACGTCAACCTGATCATCCTGGGTGCGGCCACGCATGGGTTGTCCACGCAGCGCTTCATAGCCACCGTGCCCATCAAGGTAGCGATGCATGCGCCATGCACGGTGATTTTGGTCAAGGGCACGCGCGCTGAGCACGATGACGAGGGCATCGAACCAGAACAAAGTTGATGCGGATTTGCGGCTCAGGCCGATTCAGGGCTGGCTGTGGGTGTTGCTTCGCGCATGGGCGAGTCCAGCCACTTTTGCAAGATGCGAAGCAACTCTTGCCGATCAAAGGGCTTGCCCATCACATCGTTCATGCCTGCGTCTTTGCAAGCCTTGAGCGCATCGGCGGCCAGGTTAGCCGTGAGTCCGAGAACAGGCACCGAACGGAAGGGCTCAGGGAAATGCGCCCTGAGCCGCCTCACGACTTCTGCGCCATCGAGATCGGGCATGACCAGGTCCATGATCACTGCGTCATAAAGTTGATGCGTCAAACGATCTATGGCCGTGAGACCACCGTCGGCTTCGTCAATTTGTGCATTGGCAAAGCTGCGCTTGAGCATGGTGATGAGGACTTTGCGATTGACGGGGTTGTCGTCCACCACCAGCAAGCGCACGGCCTGGCTTGAACCCGGTGTTTGCAAGTCCAGGTTGCCGCTGACTTGCTTGGGTGCTTGGGCGATGCCCATCACCAATCGCACAACGAAGGTTGAGCCCTGACCCACCACGCTGCTGGCCACGATGTCACCATCCATGGCTTGGGCCAGGTTGCGGCTGATGGTCAGCCCTAGCCCACTGCCCGCATGGGGCTTGAGGTAGTTGGCGTCGTTTTCCTGTGCTTTGATTTGCACAAATGGGTCAAATATGGCGCTGAGCAAATCGGGTGGAATGCCGATGCCGGTGTCGTCGATTTCGGCCTGAAACAACACCTTGTTGTCCTGGCCTGAGATGGGTGAAGTCTTGACCAAGAGCCGCACATGGCCTTTGCGGGTGAATTTGACGGCGTTGCCCAAGAGGTTGATCAGGATTTGCGCCAAACGGTTGCCATCGGTGCGCACCCACTCGGGCAAATCACCGTGGATGTTGAGGGTGTATTCGAGACCCGCCTCTCGTGCTTGAGGCATCAGGGTTTCAAAAACCCATTGCAAAGTTTGAGGCAGGTTGACCACATTGGGGTGGATGGCCAAGTTGCCCGCGCGCGATTGGGAGAGGTCCAGCAAATCATTGATCACGGCGAGCAGGTGCTTGGCCGACGTATTGGCCTGATGCACATACTGACGCGTTTCGCCATTGAGTTCATCTTGCGAATGGATGAGCGACAAATAACCCATGACGCCATTCAACGGGGTGCGAATGTCGTGGCTCACCATGGCCAAAAAGCGGTCTTTGTGGGTGTTGGTGGCTTGAAGCTCGGTCGTGATTTGCTGCAACTCTTCGTTGCGACGCTGGATGTGCCTGACTTGATGGATGTAATAGAGATCGTGGACAAAGGCCATGAACGCTTGGGCAGCGTGGATGCCGAGGTAGGCCAGCATGGCCCTGAACAAGGTGCTGTGCTCGCTGGGCGAAGCCGTCAAGAGCCAACCCGAAGACTGAGCACCGTACATCGCAAGGACACCTGCAACGCTCAGGCCCAGCAACAAAAGATTGAGAGGACGGCTCACGATGAAGTAAGGCTGCATCACCATCATGGTCAGCCACAACAGCGAGGGAGAGAGCAATCCCTTGTCTTCAAGGGCAAAGCTGAAAAGCAACCCCAGCAAGCTCAAGTGATAAATCAAGTAGGCGGTGGTGCGCTGCACACCCAGTGTCCACAAAACCAGGCTCAGCAAGACCAAAGAGCTGGCGAACAAGGATTGATGGGCGCTGACATCTGAGCCTTGTTCGTAGAGCAAGCCAGACACCACCCATGTTGCAACGAGCCCGAGTGGAACAAAGCAAGCGAAATAAAAATCCTGCAAGCGCTGGATTCGGTGAGGAAACCTTTGCTTAAGCCAAGAGTAGAAGTTGTAAAACTGGGCCAGCTTCATCTTGAACCCATTGTAGGAGGGACATTTTGTGGACTTGCTCAGGGTTTGGAGGAGTCCTATAAAATCCTTGTCAACCGAGGAGCGCTGCAACCTTGATCAAGGTGAGGCTCGGTCGAAACTGCGCTCACCCACAAGCATGTGCGGTGAGCCGCGAGGCGATGTTGCTCATGGCTTGTGGTCCATTCGACTAACGGAGCACTTCATGAGCGCAGTTCTCAAACCTTCTAACTCTTCCGATTTCATCATCGCCGACATCGGCTTGGCCGACTGGGGCCGCAAAGAAATCAAGATCGCTGAAACCGAAATGCCTGGCCTCATGGCCATCCGCGAGGAATTCGCGGCCAAGCAACCCCTCAAGGGCGCGCGCATCACCGGCTCATTGCACATGACCATTCAAACGGCAGTGCTGATCGAAACCCTGCAAGCCCTTGGCGCCGATGTGCGTTGGGCCTCTTGCAACATCTTCTCAACCCAAGACCATGCAGCAGCAGCCATTGCCGCGCGTGGCACGCCGGTGTTCGCGGTCAAAGGCGAGACCTTGGTCGACTACTGGGACTACACCCACCGCATTTTTGATTTCGGCCCCAAAGGCAGCGAGGGCGAAGGCCCCAACATGATTCTGGACGACGGTGGTGATGCCACTTTGCTCATGCACTTGGGCAAGCAAGCCGAGAAAAATCCCGCAGTCCTGGCCAACCCTGGCAGTGAAGAAGAGCGCATTTTGTTTGCGGCCATCAAAGCCAAGCTGGCTCAGGACGCGACTTGGTACAGCCGCAAATCAGCCCAGATCATGGGCGTGACCGAAGAGACCACCACCGGCGTGTTGCGCTTGAACGAAATGGCCGCCAAAGGCACTTTGAT
>JBEAMY010000159.1:0-3854 GCA_041165725.1 Pseudomonadota bacterium | reverse complement strand
GGAAGGGATAGAGCTGCTCGACCCGGATGATGGCCACATCGTCAGCGCCTTTGGCTTCGCGCTGCTTGACCAAGTCGTAGTAGACCTTGCCCGAGCAAGCAATGATGCGTTTGACTTTGTCGGCCTTGATGTCGTGGGTTTCGCCGATGACAGTCTGGAAACCGCCTTTGGTGAATTCGGACAAAGGGCTGGTGGCGTCTTTGTTGCGCAGCAAAGACTTGGGCGTGAAGATGACCAGGGGTTTGCGCAAATCGCGAACCATCTGGCGACGCAGCACGTGGAAGATCTGGCTGGCCGTTGTGGGCTGGACGATTTGCATGTTGGTGTCAGCCGCCAACTGCATGAAGCGCTCCACACGGGCCGAGCTGTGCTCAGGGCCCTGACCTTCGTAACCATGGGGCAACATCAGCGTGATGCCGTTGACACGCCCCCACTTCACCTCGCCCGATGCGATGAACTGATCGATCACCACTTGAGCACCGTTGGCGAAGTCACCGAACTGGGCTTCCCAGATGACCAAGGTGTTGGGGTCGTTTGAGGCGTAACCGTATTCGTAGGCCAACACCGCTTCTTCGGAAAGAATCGAGTCAATGACCACGAAAGGCGCTTGGTTTTCGGCGACGTGCTGCAAAGGCACATAGGTGCCCTCGTCCCACTTTTCACGGTTTTGATCGTGAATCACAGCATGGCGGTGGGTGAAAGTGCCACGGCCACAGTCTTCGCCAGACAGGCGAACGGGATAGCCACTGGCGACCAAAGAAGCAAAAGCCATGTGTTCACCCATGCCCCAGTCGACGTTGACATCACCTCGGCCCATGGCGGCGCGATCGTCATACACCTTCTTGACCAATTGATGAGGCGTGACGGTGGCGGGCAAGGTGGTGATCTTCTCGGCCAAGCGCTTCCATTCGGCAAGCGGGATGGCTGTATCGGAAACGTCGCTCCACTTCTTGCCAAGGAAGGGCGACCAATCGACCGCGAACTTGCTCTTGAAGTTGGTGATGACAGGATCCACTGTGTGTTTGCCCGCATCCATGGCCGCGCGATATGCCTTGACCATGTCGTCGCCCAAGCTCTCGCCCAGGCCTTGTGCCGCCAATTTGTCGGCATAAAGCCTGCGGGTTCCAGGATGCGCGCTGATTTTTTTGTACATCAGCGGCTGGGTCAGGCTGGGCGTGTCTTGTTCGTTGTGACCTAATTTGCGGAAACAGGTGATGTCGACCACTACATCGGCGCTGAACTTCATGCGGTATTCCAACGCCAACTGGGTGGCGAGGACCACCGCTTCGGGGTCATCACCGTTGACGTGCAAAACCGGGGCTTCCACCATTTTGAAGATGTCGGTACAAAACGCGGTGGAGCGCAAATCGCGGGGGTCAGAGGTGGTGAAACCAATCTGGTTGTTGATGATGATGTGAACGGTTCCACCAGTGGCGTAGCCACGGGTTTGCGCCAAACACAGCGTCTCTTGGTTAACGCCTTGTCCACCGACAGCGGCGTCACCATGCACCAGCACAGGCAGCACCTGGCTGCCTTTAGGATCACCACGGCGGTCCATGCGGGCACGCACAGAGCCCTCGACAACGGGGTTGACGATTTCAAGGTGGGAAGGATTGAAGGCCAAGGACAAGTGAACCGGGCCACCTGGGGTGGCCACATCGGAGCTGAAGCCCTGGTGGTATTTCACATCGCCTGCAGGCAACTCTTCAGGTGCGGTGTGATCGAACTCGGCAAACAGCATGCCGGGCAACTTGCCCAAGGTGTTGACCAACACGTTCAAACGTCCACGGTGGGCCATGCCAATCACGATTTCTTGAACGCCCTGCTCGCCTGCACGTTGGATCAGCTCGTCCATGGAGGCAATGAAGCTCTCTCCGCCTTCGAGCGAGAAACGCTTCTGGCCCACGTATTTGGTGTGCAGGTAGCGCTCAAGGCCTTCAGCGGCCGTGAGGCGATCGAGGATGTGCTTTTTCTTTTCGGGACTGAAGTGCGCTTTGCTGCGAATGCTTTCCAGCTTTTGCTGCCACCAGCGCTTTTGCGTCATGTCGGTGGTGTACATGAACTCCGCACCGATCGTGCCGCAATAGGTTTCGCGCAGCGCATTGAGGATCTCGCGCAAGCTCATGCGGTCTTTGCCGAAGAAGGTGTTGGAGGTGTCAAACACCGTTTCGTGATCGGCGTCGGTGAAACCGTAGAAAGAAGGCTCGAGTTCAGGGATATTTGGGCGCTCGGTGCGCTTGAGGGGATCAAGATCGGCCCAGCGTGCGCCCACGTTGCGGTAAGCCGCAATCAGCTGTTGCACCGCAGTGCGCTTGCGACCCATTTCTGCATCGGCGCTGGCCATGACCACACGAGTGCCGCCTTGCTTGGCACGGTCTGCAAACGCATTGATCACTGGCAGGTGGGGAACGTCTTTGGCGTTGGTGCCATCGACAGCAGGAACGTGCTGAAGGGCGTCAAAGTAATCGCGCCAGTTGTCGGGAACGCTTCCTGGGTTGGCCAGGTAGTTTTCGTACATTTCCTCGACATAAGGGCCGTTGCCCCCAAACAGGTGGGTGTTGGCCGAATAGGCCGCGTAGACGGATTTGGTCTCGCTCATTGACTCGCTACCTCCGTTTCCCTGAGGGAAACATTAGTTGGTTGAAACTACCTCCCGCGACACGGCTGAACCGGTTGGCGGATGCGACAGTGGCTGGAAGGGCCGAAAGTGGTGCAGATTGTGACACGGCTTGACCCGCACCAAACTGACAAACTCAGGATTTGATCAAGTCGACGATTTGCTGCAGGGCCGATGGGTCATCAATCGTGGTGAGGTCGCCGGGATCGCGCCCCTCGCAAACCGCCTGAATCGCACGGCGAAGCACTTTTCCAGATCTGGTTTTAGGCAATAAGCTCACAAAACGGACTCGGGCAGGCCTGGCCACCGCACCGAGCTGGCCGTCCACCACTTTCATGATCTCGCCCTCAAGCTTGAGGGCATCTTCGGGGCTGGTGACCTTGCTGGGGTCTTTGAGCACCGCAAAACCCACAGCCACCTGGCCTTTGAGTTGATCGGCCACGCCCACCACAGCCACCTCGGCCACATTGGGGTGACTGGAAATGCTCTCTTCAATCTCACGGGTTCCCAATCGGTGACCAGCCACATTGATCACATCATCGGTGCGGCCCAGGATGTAGAAGTAACCGTCTTCGTCCTTCACCCCCCAATCGAAGGTGGAGTACATGGGTTTGCCAGGGATGCTGCTCCAATAGGTTTTGACGTAGCGCTCGTCGTCGCCCCAAACGGTTTGCAAACAGCCGGGAGGCAGCGGGCCTTCCACTGCAATCACGCCTTTTTCATGGGCTTGGGTGATTTCTTCGCCCGTGTTTTCATTGATCAGCTTGACGTTGTAGCCATAAACAGCTTGGCCGGGCGAACCGTACTTGGTGGGCGCGGCTTCAATGCCGTTGCAGATGGCCATGATGGGCCAGCCGGTTTCGGTCTGCCAGTAGTTGTCGATGATGGGTTTATTGATGGCTTGAGCCATCCAAGTGGCCGTGGGTTCATCGAGCGGCTCACCAGCAAGGAACAAGGCCTTGAGGCTGGAGAGGTTGTATTTGCTGAGAAAAGCGGGGTCTTGTTTTTTCAGCACCCGAGCTGCCGTGGGCGCCGAGAACATCACCGACACCTTGTACTTTTCAACCAAGCTCCACCAAATGCCTGCATCGGGGCGTGTGGGCAAACCTTCATACATGATGGTGGCCATGCCGTTGATCAGGGGACCATAGATGATGTAGCTGTGGCCCACGACCCAGCCGATGTCAGAGGTGGAGAAATAGGTTTCACCAGGCGAGCTCATGTAGATGTGGCGCAT
>JBEAMY010000158.1:0-7032 GCA_041165725.1 Pseudomonadota bacterium | reverse complement strand
GCACCCAATTGGCGTTGATGGGCACCAGGCTCACCGAAATGCCTTTGCCACCGGCGTGTTTGCGCGCGTTTTCAAGCAGGTTGCGCAGCAATCGGTGCAAGAGTTTGGGCGTTCCTTTGACCCAGTGGCTCTTGGGGTTCTCGCCCAAATCCAAATCGACTTGAGCATGCACGCATTCCTCGCTGGCCAGCCCGGTGAGGTCGACCAATTCATGGGTGTCGACCTCGGGCTGCACCGAGTCGAGTCGGCTGGAAAGCAAGATCTCACCGATCAGCGCATCCAACTCGGCGATGTTGCGTTTGATCTCATCGATGCGCTCAGGCGTGGGCGAGTCGCCCATCAGCTCAAGCCCCAATCGAATTCGCGTGAGCGGCGTGCGCAACTCGTGCGAGGCATTGGCCAACAAGGCGCGCTGCGACTGAACCAAAGCCTCGATTTGCTCGGCCGCGAGGTTGAACTGCCTGGCCAATGAGGCGACTTCGTCTTCACCTGAGACATCAACCCGTGCAGAAAGCTCGCCTTTGGACCATCGCGCCACACCTTGCTCCAACAGTTCGAGTCGGCGCGTGAGCCAGCGAACAATGGGGTATGTGCCCAGGGCCACCGCTGCCGCGACCAAAGTGAGCAACCAGGCAAGGTCGTTGATGGTCATGCCCAAAAAGCTGGGCGGTGTGCGTGGCAGATGGATCATCTGACCTTGGCCCGTGTTGAGCAGCACAAAAAATTCTGGGCCTGGTCCATAACGCCCAACCGGGAAACGCGAGTCCAGGTTTTTTTCAACGATGGCGTCGCCCGGACTGCGATTGCCCAAGCGCAAGCGGTCTCCCGGATTGTGTGGACGCACCAGGCCTTGGCCGATGAACTCGCCATCCATGTCGCGGATCACCACTTCCAACAAAGGCGATTCGACAAACTGGCTGAACACATATCCCACCGACACCGTGATGAAGGCCACAACCACAATGAGCACCAGCCACAAGCGCGCATAAAGCCGCTTGGCCAAGGCCTGCAGCATGGGAAGGCCATACATGCGCCGCATGGGTCAGTCTTGCTGTTTGGCAAACATATAGCCCACGCCGCGCACCGTCAGCACGCGCTTGGGCGACTTCACGTCGGCCTCTATGGCTTGGCGAATGCGCCCCACGTGCACGTCGATGGAACGGTCGAAGGCCTCGAGTTCTTTGCCCCGCACCAACTCCATGATCTGGTCGCGCGTGAGCACGCGGCCAGCCCGCTCGGCCAAGACCATGAGCAAATCAAATTGGTAGGAGGTGAGCTCGCAAGGCGCACCGCCCAGCGTGACGTTGCGGGCATCGCGATCGATTTCCAGCGAACCAAAACGCAAGACTGGATTGATGGCTTGGGCATTGGCTTGCGGGTTGTGCCTGCGGCGCAGCACAGCGCGGATGCGCGCCAAGAGTTCGCGCGGCTCAAAGGGTTTGGGGATGTAGTCATCCGCGCCGATTTCAAGACCCACAACCCTGTCCATGGGGTCGCCCTTGGCGGTGAGCATGACCACGGGTGTGGCATTCACCGGTGAAGGCAAGGCGCGGATGCTGCGGCACACCTCAAGGCCATCGCGATCGGGCAGCATGAGGTCAAGGATCACCAAGTCCACCCGCGGTCCGGTTTGGATGTGGTTCAGTCCTTCAGCGGCATTGGGGGCTTGCGAGATTCGGAATCCAGAACGCCCCAAGTAGTCGGCCACCATGGCAGAGATTCGGGCGTCGTCTTCAATGACTAAAAGGTGTTCCATGATGCGTGCAGGGGTTGCGGCTCAGTCCGCATTGTGTTCGGGTTTGGTCATCACCGGGTCAAGCGCTGTGAAGCGGGTGGCCCAATGCACGAGGAAAAGCACGGGCACGCCGAGCAAGGCCGTGTGCGTGAAGAAGTCGGCAAAGCCGTAGGCGTCGACCCAGGTGCCTGAAAAACCGGCCAGGAACTTGGGCAACAGCAACATGACCGAGCTGAAGAGGGCGTATTGCGTGGCCGAGTACTGCACCTTGGTGAGCGAGGACAGGTAAGCGATGAAAGCCGCCGAGGCGATGCCACTGCTCAGGTTGTCTGCGCTCACCACCAGCACCAATGCGTTGACGTGATGGCCCACGCCACTGAGCCAGGCGTAAAGCAAATTGGTGGCAGCGCTCAGCACCGCACCGGCCATGAGGACTCGGGCCACACCCAGCTTGAGCGAGAGCACGCCGCCGATGAACGTGCCCAGCAGCGTCATGAACACGCCAAAGAACTTGGTGACCCAGGCGACCTCATCTTTGGTGTAGCCCATGTCGACATAAAACGGATTGGCCATGATGCCCATGACCACATCGCTGATTCGGTAGGTGGCAATCAGCGCAAGCACCCAAAGCGCACGCCAGCCCAGGCGCAAAAAGAATTCGGCAAAGGGTTCGATCACGGCTTGTTGCAACCACTCAACCGGATGACGCGCCGGCGGCAAGGGTGCGGCCTCGGGCTCGGGTGCGGTGAGGACAGTGAGCAAGCCCACAGCCATCGATGCGGCCATCGCGATGTAGGCCCATTGCCAAGCCGCTTGTTGATAAGGCCCAGCACCAGCGACTTCAGCCGAGGCGGCCATCCACAAGACACCGGCGCCAGACCAGATCATGGCCAGGCGGTAGCCCGCTTGGTAGGTGGCGGCCAATGCGGCTTGCCAGCGCGCTTGGGCAGACTCGATGCGAAAGGCATCCAAGGCAATGTCTTGTGTGGCCGATGCAAAAGCCGTGAAGACGGCCCAAGCCACCAGTGCCGTGAGCGAGGTTTGCGGATCAGAAAAAGCCATGCCCACCATGCCCACCACCAGCGCCAATTGCGAGGCCATCAACCAACTGCGCCGCCGCCCCAGCGTGGCTCCCAGCAAGGGCAGGGGCAGGCGATCGACCAAGGGTGCCCAAATCCATTTCACACCGTAGGCCAAGCCCACCCAGCTCAGGAAACCAATCGTCGAGCGGTCGATGCCGGCCTCGCGCAAGCGAAAGCCCAAAGTGCCCAGCACCAACAGCAAGGGAAGGCCCGCTGAAAACCCCAGCGCCAGCATGCGCAGGGCTGCCGGTTGCAAATAGATGCGCCAGCCTTGGATCAAATCCTCGTCGGGCTTGGAAGAATCTGGGGTCAGTATGCGGGGCTCGTTCACAAGAGGTATTCTCGCGTGAGTCGCCCCCCATTCATTGAACCGCAACCATGACCCCAAACAGCCCCGATCTTTCCAAGCGCCGCTGGATGAGTGGGTGCGCTTTTTGCGCCATGGGTTTGGGCTGGGGTCATGCCTTCGCGCGCGATGGTGTGGATGTGGGCGAGCAGTCCAAGTTTGCCAAGTTGGTCGATGCTGAAGAGCTAGAAAAATCTGCAGTCCAGCAATACCGACAACTGCTGCAAAACGCCAGCAAACAAAATGCGCTCGGGCCCGAGAACCATCCGCAGGTGCTTCGCTTGCGCCAGATTGGCAACCAAATCATTCCGCACACCTACACCTGGAACGACAGGGCCCAAGCCTGGCGCTGGGAAATCAACCTCATTGGCTCCAAGCAGATCAATGCGTTTTGCATGCCGGGCGGCAAGATCGCTTTTTTCTACGGCATCATCAAAGAACTCAAGCTCGATGACAACGAGATTGCCATGGTGATGGGCCATGAGATGGCGCATGCCCTGCGCGAACACGCCCGAGCGCGCATGGGCAAGAGCATGGCCACCGATGGACTTGCGCGAATTGGTGGGGCCATTGCGGCCAGTGTGTTTGGCATCAATCCCAACCTCACTGACCTCATCGCCCGAGGCGGCGCGAACTTGCTCACCCTGAAGTTCAGCCGAGAAGACGAAACCGAAGCCGATTTGGTGGGCATGGAGTTGTCTGCGCGTGCGGGCTACGACCCACGCGCGGGCATCACCCTGTGGCAAAAAATGCGCGATGCCAATAAAGATGCGCCCCCCGAATGGATGAGCACCCACCCCTCAGGGGATACCCGCATCAATCAGATTCAACAGAACCTGGACAAAGTTTTGCCTTTGTTTGACCGAAATAAAAAGGGTTGAGCCTGCTCAGGTGCCGCCCACATAGGGGTTGGTCTTGCGCTCACGCCCAAAGCTGCTTTCTGGGCCGTGCCCGGGGATGAACACCGTGTCGTCGCCCATGGGCCAAAGCCGTTGTGTGATGCTCCTGATCAAGGTGTCGTGATCGCCTTGGGGAAAGTCGGTGCGACCAATGCTGCCCGCAAACAGCACATCGCCAACAAAAGCCCGGTTGAGCGTCTTGGAATGAAAGACCACATGGCCGGGCGTATGGCCCGGACAGTGGCGGACCTCAAACACATGCTCACCCAATTGAACGGTGTCTTGGTCTTGTAACCAACGCGTGGGCGTGAAGGGGCGGGCTGGTCCCAGCCCAAACCGTTGACCCTGTTCGGCCAGTGCATCGATCCAAAACTGGTCGCCACGGTGCGGCCCCACGATGGGCAAGCCCTTGTTTTCGGCCAGCTCGGCGCATGCCCCGGCATGGTCGATGTGCGCATGGGTGACCCAAATCTGGGTGAGTTTCACGCCGAGTTGCCTCAGCGCGTCTTCGATCACATCGAGGTCGCCGCCCGGATCAATGATGGCAGCTTCGCCGCTCGCGTCGTCCCAGACGATGGAGCAGTTTTGTTGGAATGCGGTAACGGGAACGGTGGCGTAATGGAGCATGGTGAGTCTGTGACCTTGGCGACGGAGGGGAACTATTTGTTCTATTGACAGGACAAATCAAGCGGATGAAGATTGGCCTTCCATTCTATTTTTCTCACGCCATGGAACTTTCAGACAAGAGCGCCCGCCAACTCTTTGAGCAGGTCAAAGCCAATCCCACCCGCAAGCGTTTCGGTTTTGGCCGCATGCCTGCCCTCATCAACATCGATTTGCAAAAGGCCTACACCTGCGTGGGCGAATTCGTCACGGCCTACGAAACCGATCCGCGTCAGCTCGAACACGTCAACAGCCTGGCCCAAGCGTTCAGGTCCAAGGGTTTTCCGGTCGTGTGGACTTATGTGGCCTACATGGATTCCGGCGAAGACTGCGGCGTTTGGGGCACACGCACCAACACACCCGACTCCTTGCAAAACATCAAGGTGGGTAGCCGCCGTGCCGAATTCGACGACCGGCTCGACATCGACCGCAAGCGCGACATCATCATCAACAAGCGCATGGCATCGGCTTTTTTCGAAACCAACCTCGGCTCCATCTTCACCTTTCATGGGGTGGACACCTGCGTGGTGACCGGTGGCTCGACTTCGGGTTGCGTTCGCGCCACCGTGGTCGACAGCTTGCAGCGCAGCTTTCGCACCATCGTCCCGCAAGAGTGCGTGGCCGACAAGCATGAGTCGCCGCACTGTGCCAACCTCTACGACATGATGCTCAAGTACGCCGATGTGCTCTCGATTGAAGAGACACTGGAGCAACTGGCTCGCGTTCCTGCCAAAGGGGCCTGACCGTGAGTGATGTGGCAACCCACCGTGACCCCGGCTTTTACGACTATCTGCCCTACAACCAGCGGCCTGTGATCCGTTGGCCCAATGGGGCGCGAGTGGCGTTTTGGGTCGCGCCCAACATCGAGTTTTACGAACTCAATCCGCCGCGCAACCCTGCTCGTGCGCCTTGGGCCAGGCCCGCGCCCGATGTGCTCAATTACGCCTATCGCGATTACGGCAACCGCGCCGGTTTTTGGCGAATGCTCGAGGTGATGAAGCGCTGCAACATGCGCGGCAGCGTCTCGCTTAATGTGGCGATGTGCGAGCACCATCCGGAAGTCATTGAAGCCTGCGCGAAAGAGAACTGGGAGTTCTATTCGCACGGCACCTACAACACGCGCTACCTCATGGGCATGAACGAAGACCAAGAGCGCGAAGTCATCCAAGACTCCATCGACACCATCAAGAAACACACCGGTCAAAAACTCGATGGCTGGCTTGCCCCTGCGCTGACCTACACGCCGCGCACCATGGATTTGGTGGCTGAGATGGGCCTGACCTATGTGTGCGATTTGTTTCACGACGATCAACCCGGCCCGGTCAAGGTGAAGAAAGGGCGATTGACCAGCATCCCTTATTCACTCGAAATGAACGATGTGATTGTTTACAACGTCAACTTGGTGTCGCCTCGCCGTTATGGCGACATCCTGAAGCGGCAATTCGATCGCCTTTACGCCGAGGGTGAACATTCGGGCACGGTGATGTGCATTCCTCTGCACCCTTATCTCGTGGGTCAACCCTACCGCTTGGCTGCGTTCGAAGAGGCGCTGGCCTACATCACCGGGCACGACAAAGTTTGGCTGGCCACGGGCCGTGAGATTGCCCATCACTTCAATGAACACTACCACTCGGCCTTCATGGCGGCGGGTCATGCAGTTGGAGAAGCGCCATGAGCCAAAAACCCTTGCCCGATGATTACCTGAGCTACCCGCACAGGCGCTATGGCATGGACCACGACCGCTACGAATGGTCGATGCTGCCAAGGCGCAAACCGGTGACCTGGCCCGGCAAGGCGCGACTGGCCTTGTGGGTGGTGCCTGCGCTGGAATGGTTTCCGCTCAACATGGCGGGCGTCCCGTTCAAACCACCCGGGGCCATGCAAACAGCCTACCCCGACTTGCGGCATTACACCCTGCGCGACTACGGCAACCGCGTGGGCATCTTCCGCATTTTTCAGGCCTTGGAGCGACACGGCATTCCGGCCACGGTGGCGGTGAATGCGGCGGTGGCGGTGCGCTATCCGGCGCTCTTAGCCGAGTGCGTCAAGCGCGGTTGTGAAATCGTGGCCAATGGCTTGGACATGGATCACCTTCACCATGGCGGTTTGGATGCGCAGGAAGAAAAACGCTGGATCGACCAGACCTTGGCGATCTTGCGTGAGCATGCGCCTGTGCGCGGTTGGTTGTCACCGGCCAAATCCGAGTCGTTCAAGACGCCCGATTTGCTGGCCCAAGCAGGCCTGGACTATGTGTGCGATTGGGTCAACGACGACATGCCCTATGCGATGCGAACCGATGCGGGCCCT
>JBEAMY010000157.1:0-5637 GCA_041165725.1 Pseudomonadota bacterium | reverse complement strand
TTTGGGGTTCGCCCAAGACCATGGAATCCAGACCGCTGGCCACACGAAACGCGTGGTGTGCAGCCTGCTGGCCCGACTTGGCATACACATGCTCGGAAAGGCCTTGGGTTGTGGTTCTACCCAGATTGGCCATCCAGTCCAAGACCTGCGCGGTCCAATCGCGCTCCCCTGCGGCGTAAATTTCGGTGCGGTTGCAAGTTGACAGCAAAGCCACCTCAAGTTGCGGATCAACCCGCTCCCTGAGTTCGCTCAATGCGCTTCGCACTGCAACTGCATCCAAGGCAAATCGCTCTCGAACCGACACATCGGCCGTTCGGTGATTGAGTCCCAGCGTCAAGACATGCATCAAACCACCCGCCTCAAACCCAAAGTCTGGGCCTCGTCTTTGGGCCATCTGGCCTCAATGGCAGCCTCGATGCCTGCAGCATTCAGTCCCAGATCGGCCAACACCTCACCCGGTTCACCCTGATGAGTAAATGCATCGGGAATGCCCAAGCTGAGCACCTCGCACGACAGCGCCCTGTCGTGCAGCCACTCCATCACCGCTGAAGCCGCACCGCCCATGCGAGCGCCCTCTTCCAGCACCACCCAGCGCGCATGGCGTGCGGCCAACTCAGCCAGCATGGCCTCGTCGAGTGGCTTGACCCAACGCATGTCCACCAACGAGGCATCCAGGGCATCGGCCACAAGACTTGCGGGTTTGAGCAAGCTGCCAAAACTCAGTATCGCCAGGCGAGATCCCTGACGAATCCAGCGTGCCTTGCCAAACTCGGCCAAAGCAGTTTGAGGATCAGGCAATGCCATGCTGACTTGCGCCCCAGGACCACTGCCTCTGGGATAACGCACCGCAGACGGCTGAGACAAGGCATATGCCGTGCTGAGCAAGAGTCGACACTGGGCTTCATCGGCAGGGCATGCAATCGCCATATTGGGAATGCAGCGCAAGAAAGCGAGATCGAAGGCACCGGCGTGGGTCGCACCATCGGCACCGACCACGCCAGCCCGATCGATCGCCAACACCACCGGCAAGTTTTGCAAGGCAATGTCGTGGACCAACTGATCGTACGCGCGCTGCAAAAACGTCGAATAAATCGCCACCACGGGCTTCATGCCCTCGCAGGCCAGACCTGCAGCCAAAGTCAAAGCATGCTGCTCGGCAATGCCGACATCGACATAGCGCTCGGGGAAGAGTTTGCTGAATGCCACCATGCCCGATCCCTCGCGCATCGCAGGCGTGATGGCCACCAAACGCTCGTCGGCTGCCGCCATGTCGCAAAGCCACTGACCAAAGACTTGGGTGTAAGTCAAAGGCGGTGCTTGAGTGGGTTTGACCAAGCCCACTTTGGGGTCAAAGGGGCCAGGGCCGTGGTAGGCAATCGGGTCTTGCTCAGCGCGCTCATAGCCCTTGCCTTTGCGCGTGACCACATGGAGGAGCTGAGGGCCTTTGGCATCCTTGAGCGCTTCAAGACAGCCCACCAAGGCCACGACATCGTGACCGTCGACCGGACCGTGATCCTTGACCCCAAGCTTAGTGAAGAGGCTTTCTTGCTCGACAAATCGTCTGGCCCCTTTTTCCAGGTGTTCGGCCAACTCGAAAAACGGGGTCAGGGTGGACTTCAGCCATTGCTGCGAGGGGGATTTGAGCGACTCGTAAAACTGACCCTGCATGCGTCGAGAAAGGTACTGATTCAATGAGCCCACCGGCGGGCTGATCGACATGTCGTTGTCGTTGAGGATGATGATCAGGTCCTCAAGCCCCTCGCCAGCATGATTGAGCGCTTCGTAAGCCATGCCCGCACTCAGCGCTCCGTCGCCAATCACCGCCACCACACGCCTGCGTTCACCTTGCAAACGCGCGCCCATGGCCATGCCCAAGGCCGCAGAAATGCTGGTTGAAGAATGCGCGGTACCAAAGGCATCGAATTCACTCTCATCACGGCGCGGGAAACCCGACAAACCGTTTTTCTTGCGCAAAGTCGGCATCCGATCGCCACGACCGGTGAGGATTTTGTGGGGATAGCTTTGGTGACCCACGTCCCAGATCAGGCGATCGTGAGGGGTGTTGAACACCCGATGCAAAGCCACGCTCAACTCCACCGTTCCCAAGTTGGAACTCAAGTGCCCGCCAGTGGCGGACACGCTGTGCAAAACGTGGGCACGCAAGGCGTCAGCGACCCTGGGCAGTTCGCCCAAAGGCAGGTTTCGAAGTTGCGCCAGATCGGGAATCTGAGCAGACCATGGGTTCATTGGTGGCTCCGAGCAAGCTGGCAATCAATTTACCCGAAATTGAGAAAATGTCAATTCGTGTTGACACTTTAATATGTCTCGTAAAAAATGGAACCTGTATGTCACCCGAAATCCCGCCGCCTCAACCGCATCGCAGCCTCTGCACGGATTGCGGGGTTTCGCGCAGCTCGGCACCCGAACGGTGTGCCCAAGCCTGCCAATTCATTCAACCCGACCATCGCCAGGCCGAAATCCTGGTTCATGGCAGGTCGCGCCAAACCGACTCCGATGAGCGGTTTTTCGGACCCTACCAGTCAATCTGGCGGGCTCAAATGCGACAGCCCGTGGCTGGAGCGCAGTGGACGGGCATCACCACTGAAATGGCCAAGGCCTTGCTGGTCAAAGGCATGGTGGATGCCGTGATCACCGTGTCGCCCGACCCCCATGACCGTTGGCGACCTGTGGCGGAACTGATCACCCATCCTGAGGACTTGAGCCGATGCCGAGGGATGCGAATGGGGTTTGCCCCCGTGTTGTCGCTGGTTGAACCTGCATTGCAGCGTGGACTCAAGCCCCTCGCTGTGATTGCCATCCCGTGTCAGGTCTACCCGCTCAGGCAGCTTGAGGCACAGTGGCGCAAAGAATTCGGCTTGCAGTCGCTCTATGTGATCGGCACGCCATGTTCGGACAACACCACCACCGAACACTTCCACCAGTTCCTCGCTTTGATTGCACCAAAGCCCGAGGCGGTGAACTACCTCGAATTCAGGCCCGACTACAAAGTGGAAGTGCGCGAAGTTGGAGGCCGAGTCTTCACCATCCCATTTCTGAATTTGCCGCTGTCCAAATTGCCGCAGGATTTTTTCCCCATGACCTGTCGCACCTGCGTTGACTACACCAACACCTTGGCCGACATCACCGTGGGCTACATGGGCGGCTCAGGACAACAGTGGGTTCTGGTGCGCAACGCACAAGGTCAAGCCATGCTCGATGGACTTGAGGATCGGGTGCAACTCGAGCCAGCCGCCAGCGCAGGTCAACGCCAAGGGGCGGTCAAAGGATTTCTCAACAACACCTTGCGCGCCGCCGGTGGCTTGCCCTTGCGTCGAACACCCGGATGGTTGCGTCCGCTGGTCAATTGGTTGATGCCCAAAATCGGGCCTCGCGGTCTTGAATTCGCCCGTGCAAGGGTAGAGATGAAAGCCATTGAGTCGGTGGTTCATCTGCGCCGACACCATCCCGCTCGGGTCAAACACATGATCCCCACACACGTCTGGCAACTGGTCAAGCCCTATGGCCTGATGCGCCAGCCGCAAGAAATCCCCGTGGCCGCCGCGAACGGCCAAAACCCAATTCGAATCGAGGAGTCTTCATGACACAGAGCTATCCGTTTTCAGCCATCGTGGGGCAAGATGACTTGTTGCTGGCCATTCAGTTGGTGGCCATAGACCCCAGCATTGGCGGCGTGTTGGCCATGGGCGATAGAGGAACAGGCAAATCCACCGCGGTTCGCGCCTTGGCCGATTTACTGCCGCCCATTGCCGTCGTGCCCGATTGCCCCTATGGCTGCGATCCGGCCAGCGTCAAAGGCGATGTGTGCGAACACGGCTTTGCCAAGCCAGGCCCCAAGTCGCGCAAAACACTCAAGCCAGTGCCCGTGGTCGATCTCCCCTTGGGTGCCACCGAAGACCGTGTGCTGGGTTCACTCGATCTCGACAAAGCCTTGCGCCAAGGCGAACGCGCTTTCTCACCGGGGTTGCTGGCTCAAGCCAACCGTGGCTTTTTGTACATCGATGAGGTCAACCTTCTTGAAGACCATCTGGTGGACTTGCTGATTGACGTTGCCGCCTCAGGCGAAAACCGGGTTGAGCGCGATGGGTTGAGCATTCGCCACCCTGCCCGCTTCGTGTTGGTGGGCAGCGGCAATCCGGAAGAAGGCGAATTGCGTCCGCAACTGCTGGACCGTTTCGGTTTGTCAGTGGACGTCAAAACCCCGCAAGACATCGGTCTGCGCGTAGAAGTCATCAAACGGCGCGACGCCTTTGAGCGCAACCCTGAGGGCTTTCGTCAAAGTTGGCAAGCCGCCACCACCACCCAACAACAGCGCATCCTCAAGGCTCGCAAAGCCTTGGAGAAAGTCGAGCTCAGCGACGCCATGCTGGGCCAATGCGCCAGCTTGTGCCAACGGCTGGGCACCGATGGTTTGCGCGCCGAACTGACCTTGGCTCGCGCCAGCCGGTGCTTGGCTGCCCTGAATGGCAAACGCCATGTGGACGCGTCACACCTCAGGCGCGTGGCCGTCATGGCCTTGCGCCATCGCCTGCGCAGAAATCCGCTGGACGACACCGACAACGGCACCCGAGTGCAACGCGCCATCGATGAGGTCCTGAGCTGATGCCGCTGGGCGATTGCACCCCTGAGCAAGCGGCATGGGAGATGGCCAGCCGGGTCTTGCACCTGCTGCAAATCAACCCTGCTGGCCTAGGTGGTCTGTGGCTGCGCGCCGCACATGGTCCGGTGCGCGAGACCTGGTTGAGCGTTTTGAATCAGTCCCATGCGCCAGTGGTGAAACTGCCCCTCAACATCGATGGCCCAGGTCTTCAGGGTGGACTGGATTGGAGCGACAGCCTGCGCTCGGGCAAGGTCAGCTGGCACAGCGGGGCTTTGTCCCGCGCTCAAAAAGGCTTGGTGATCGTCCCCATGGCTGAGCGCGCCAGCGGCGAGTTGTGCGCAGCCTTGGCACAGTGCTTGGACACTCGAGAACTCCAGACCTTGGAGCCCGGCGTTCGCCGCCCCAGCAATTTGGGCGTTGTTGCGCTTGACGAGGCCGAGGGCGATGAGCCAGGCCTTAGAACTTCTTTGGCCGATCGGCTGGCGTTTTGGCTGGACCTGCGAAGTCTGAGCTTGCACGATGCGCCCACTTTCAAAGCCTTAGCGCCCGCCGAAGTTGAAGCCGCTCGTCATCATTTGAACCAAATGTTGCCTTCACCCGACTGCATCGAACGTTTGGGGCAAGCCAGTGTGGCTTTTGGCATCACCAGCCTCAGAGCGCCTTGGCTGGCTTGGCAAGTGGCGCAATGCCATGCCGCTTCAGAGGGACGCAATGGGGTCAACGCCGATGACGAACAGTTTGCACTCTTGGCAGTGATCTTGCCGCGCGCAACCCGAATGCCCGCTGTGCCACAACACACCGAGGCTGCTGATTCGGAACACGAAGACACACAGACGCCCCAGCATGAACCCGCATCGGAACCGGCTGAGCCAGCAGCCACCGCACAACCCAATGACCCTCCACCCGAAGGCCAACACCAAGACGCACAAAGTCTTGAATCCATAGACCCCAGCGAAGACCTCACACTGGAGTCCATGTTGGCCAGCTTGCCACCCGATTTGCTTGCCCAGTGCATGAAT
>JBEAMY010000156.1:0-3433 GCA_041165725.1 Pseudomonadota bacterium | reverse complement strand
CCACCCACAAAAACCGGTTGCAAGCGCGCCACTGGCGTTAGCTTGCCTGTTCGTCCGACTTGCACATCGATGGCTTCAACCACTGTGATTTGCTCTTGTGCCGGGTATTTGTGCGCCACCGCCCAACGGGGTTCACGGGTAACAAAACCCAAGCGGCGTTGCAAGTCGAGTCGGTTGAGCTTGTAGACCACGCCATCAATGTCAAAAGGCAGTTGGTCTCTGAGCTGGCCCATCTCAGCATGGAAATTCACCAAGCCCTCAGCGCCTTGCACTTCGCGGCTTTGTTCGGCCACGGCAAAACCCCAATCGCGCAATTGAGCCAGGATCTGCCAATGGGTGGTCAAGGCCAAAGCGGGTTCAGCATGGGCCAAAACATAGGCAAAAAAACTCAGGGGCCGCTCAGCGGCCATCTTGGGATCGAGCTGACGCACCGCACCGGCGGCCGCATTGCGAGGATTGACGAAGGTTTTATCGCCACGGTCCCGCTGGCGTTGGTTCATGGCCTCGAAGTCATCTCTTCTCATGTAAACCTCACCGCGCACTTCCAGATCGGCCGGTGCATTCGGAGGCAATCGCATGGGAATCTGACGAACCGTGCGGATGGTGTGGGTGACGTCTTCACCGCTTTCACCATCGCCTCGGGTGGCGGCTTGCACCAAAACGCCATCCGCATAGCGCAAGCTGATGGCCAAGCCATCGAATTTGAGCTCAGCCACATAGCTCACCTCGGGGGCCGATTCGTCCAGCTCCAATTCTTTGCGGATGCGGGCATCAAAGGCACGCGCCCCCATGGGCGAGGTGTCGGTTTCGGTGCGAATGCTCAACATGGGAATGCGATGCCTGACCTGAACAAAGGCCTCACTCACCGAACCGCTCACGCGTTGCGTGGGTGAATCGGGGGTGATCCATTCAGGATGATCGCGCTCCAAGGCTTCAAGCGCACGGAAAAGACGGTCGTATTCGGCATCCGGAACACTGGGGGCATCAAGCACGTAATACGCGTGGTCGTGGGCTTGGATCTCACGGCGCAATGCATCGAGCTGACGCTTGAGCTCAGCTTCGTCAGCGGGCGAAGAAGGTGAATCGAATGAAGCCGGAGTCGAGCCTTGGCTCATGGGACATCAGCTGAACAAGCGGCGCGCCTGAGGCGAGCCCGCAGGGATGTCGCGCTCAGCCAACGTGCCGTACAGGGCTTCGAGTTCGTGATGGATGCGGGCCATGGCTTGGATGGTGACCACTTGTCCTTGATCGTCGGTGATCTGGCCTTCCATGTCTTTGGCCATCGCCATGGCAACTTCGCAAAGCCGTTGGAAAGGCTGTTCGTCCTGAGACACCTGGGGCACATCCAAACTGAGGGTGAAGCGCCGAATCGGCGAAGAGGCCGGATCATCGGTCATGGCTGCGCGGGTGTCGAATTGCAAAACCAGAACGGGTGGCAAACCCGGCTGACTGGCGGCGATCACCATGCGACCAGGAATCACACCGGGCACAAAGCCCATGCGTGCGGCGCATTGCTGCACATAGCCAGTGCTCCAAGCTGATCGCAGGGCTTGAAGGGTGAACGACAGTTGGGCATCGCAGCCGCTGGCGAAATGGTCAAGCTCACGGGCATGAGAGATCACTTCAAGCATGTCGGGAAATTCTGGCGTGGTGCCCATGGCCTCAGCAAATGCAGAGGTCTTGACCACGAACTCGGAGAACTCAAGGTCGTTGAGTGCGCCTTGGCGATTGGCCAGTTGAATGCCCATCTGGAAGGCGCTGTAACGCTGCCCTGCCCGAACGGCTTCGTATTCGCCAGACTCAACATGCAAGCCTTCCAGGATCATGGCTTTGCTGCCCACGCGGCGTGTGGGTGGCAATGCAGCCAAAGCGGCATCGCCCGAAATGGGTGAATCCAACTCCATGGTGGCAATCACATCGATCAGCGCATCGAGCAACAGGATGGGGCGCGAGACTGAAGCCTGAAGCCTTGCATCCAGAGCTTGAACCTGGGGGTTGTCGTCGGTCAACTCCGCAGCATCTGAGGTGTGATCGTCAAAGCCGGGTTCGCTGCGCCCCTCAGTCGGATGCCTTGAATCGTCAAAAGATCCTGAAGTGCCCATGTGGTTACCCATGGTTCCCACCAAGGCTTCACGCTCGGCTTCAGTGATCAAGGGGTCTGCTTGCCGAGGCTGGTTTTTGCGGTTGTTCCAGGCGTTATGGGCCACCAAAACAATCAGGACCACGCCGCCCGCGATGGCCAACCAGATTTGCAACTGGCTCATTCGTCAATCCTCATTCGGTTTGTGCCATGCCCACAGCCGCTTCCATGTCAACGGCCACAATGCGAGAGACCCCTTGCTCTTGCATGGTCACGCCAATGAGTTGTTCGGCCATTTCCATCGCGATTTTGTTGTGGGAGATGAACAGGAACTGCGTGTCGCTGGACATGCGCGTCACCAATTTGGCGTAACGCTCGGTGTTGGTGTCATCCAGCGGTGCATCCACCTCGTCGAGCAAACAGAACGGCGCAGGATTGAGCTGGAAGATGGCAAAGACCAAGGCAATCGCAGTGAGTGCTTTTTCGCCGCCTGAGAGCAAGTGGATGGTCTGGTTCTTTTTGCCGGGGGGCTGGGCCATGACTTGAACGCCAGAGTCCAGAATCTCCTCGCCGGTCATGACCAACTTGGCATTGCCACCCCCAAAAAGCTCAGGGAACATGCGCCCAAAATGCTCGTTGACGGTGTTGAAAGTGTTTTGCAGCAGGTCTCGGGTTTCGCCGTCGATTTTGCGGATTGCATCTTCCAGAGTTTCGATGGCTTCAATGAGGTCAGCCGACTGGGAATCCAGAAAACCCTTGCGCTCGCGCGAAGTGGTGAGTTCTTCGAGTGCAGCCAGGTTGACCGCACCCAATGCAGCGATGTCACGCTGGAGTTGGTCCATCTCATTTTGCAATTCGGACAACTTGCGGCTGCTGGTTTCGGCCAACTGGCGCATGGCCTCTTCATCGACTTGTGCATCGTTCAGGTACTGTTGGTACTGGTCATTGGCAATTTGCGCCGCTTGAGACTTGAGCTGCCAATCGGTGATGCGTTGACGCAAGGGCTCAAGGCTGCGCTCGATCTGCACACGCTGGTCGTCGGTGTTGCGCAAGCGCTGGGTCAGGTCGTCGTAATGAATTCGCGCATCGGACAAAGCCTTTTCGCGGGCCACCTTCACTTCCAGCGCAGACTGCAGGCCCGCTTGTGCAGCGGCATCGTTGAGCTGAACCAACTCACCCTGCAAGCGTTCTCGCTCAGCGGCAAGCTGAGTGCGCTGTTCGTTGGCCGTTTGCTGGTTGCGGCTGAGCTCATCGCGGCGTGCCATCAAGGCACGAAGCTCAAACTGGGCCGTCTGCGCATCGCGTTCGGCATCGCGCAGTTGGTTGCGAAGCAATTGCAAAGCTTGTTCGGCC
>JBEAMY010000155.1:0-2963 GCA_041165725.1 Pseudomonadota bacterium | reverse complement strand
CGATCCGAAAAAGGCGCAAGAACTGGGCAAAGAAAAGCGAGCGCTCGACGACATCGTGGGTGTGATCGATCGCTTGGAATCGGAAATCAGCGACAACCTTGAACTCTTTGAGATGAGCAAGGAAGATTCGGACGAAGCGGGTCTGCTCACCATTTCGGAAGACACCCAGCGCATCACGGCTTCGGTGGAACAACTCGAATTTCGAAGGATGTTCAACCAACCTGCCGACCCCAGCAATGCCTTTCTCGACATTCAAGCCGGTGCAGGCGGAACCGAGGCCTGCGACTGGGCTTCCATGTTGTTGCGTCAATACCTGAAATATGCTGAACGCAAAGGTTTCAAGGCCACCTTGGAAGACGAATCGCCGGGCGATGTGGCGGGAATCAAAGGTGCCACCATCAAGATCGAAGGCGAATACGCCTATGGCCTTTTGCGCACCGAAACCGGCGTTCACCGGTTGGTTCGCAAATCCCCCTTTGATTCATCGGGTGGTCGCCACACCAGCTTTGCCAGCATCTTTGTTTATCCCGAAATCGATGACTCCATCGAGATCGACATCAATCCTGCCGATGTGCGCGTTGACACCTATCGCGCCAGCGGTGCCGGTGGACAGCACATCAATAAAACCGACTCTGCGGTTCGCCTCACACACGTGCCAACTGGCATCGTGGTGCAATGTCAGGACAGCCGAAGCCAGCACAGCAATCGCGATGTTGCTTGGCGCAGACTTCGCTCCAGGCTTTACGACCACGAAATGAAAAAGCGAATGGCCGAACAGCAAAAACTAGAAGACACCAAAACCGATGTGGGCTGGGGTCATCAGATCCGCAGTTATGTGCTGGACCAAAGTCGCATCAAAGATTTGCGAACCAACCTTGAGATCTCCAATACCCAAAAGGTGCTCGACGGCGATCTGGACGCATTCATCGAGGCCTCTCTCAAACATGGGGTTTGATCCCCAATTCACTCTCAAGGACTTACAACATGGCTCGTGAAGGCAATTCAACCGTGGTTCACCGCAGCGACTACAGCCCAACGCCCTTTTGGGTGGAAGACGTTCATCTGACCTTTGATCTGGACGAAAGCAAGACCCGTGTACTCAATGTCATGCGGATCAGGCGTAATCCTGCACTGCCCGCTCAAGCCCTCAGGCTTGACGGTGAAGAACTGAACTTGGCCCGTGTGTTGATCAATGGACAGGGCACCAGTTTTCGCATGGACAACAACCAGCTTGTTTTGGAAAACCTGCCAGAAGGCCATGAGGCGTTTGAACTGGAAATCTTCACCACCTGCAACCCCAGCAAGAACACCCAGCTCAATGGGCTTTATGTCAGCCAAGGCTCGTTCTTCACCCAATGCGAAGCCCAGGGCTTTCGGCGAATCACGTATTTCTTGGATCGCCCCGATGTGATGGCCACCTACACGGTGACCCTTCGTGCCGACAAACAGCGTTTTCCAGTTTTGCTCAGCAATGGCAATTTGCTGGAGCAAAAGGATCTAGCCGATGGCCGTCATCAAGCCGTGTGGCATGACCCCTTCAAAAAGCCCTGCTATTTGTTTGCCTTGGTCGCTGGCGTGTTCGTTTGCCGAGAACAGCGCATCATCGATGGTTCTGGCCAATCGCGCTTGCTGCAGGTCTATGTGCGCTCTGGCGATCTCGACAAAACCGAGCACGCGATGAAGTCCCTCATGGCCAGCATCGCCTGGGATGAAACCCGTTTTAGCCTGCCCTTGGACTTGGACCGATTCATGATTGTGGCCACCTCGGACTTCAACATGGGCGCCATGGAAAACAAGGGCTTGAACATCTTCAACACCAAGTATGTGTTGGCCTCCCCTGCAACGGCCACCGACTCTGATTACGCGCACATCGAAAGCGTGGTGGCGCACGAGTATTTCCACAATTGGACTGGCAATCGAGTGACCTGTCGCGATTGGTTCCAACTCTCGCTCAAAGAAGGGCTGACCGTTTTTCGCGATCAGGAGTTCAGCCAAGACATGGCAGGCTCATCCTCAGCGCGCGCGGTCAAGCGCATTGAAGACGTGCGTCTGTTGCGCTCGGTTCAGTTTCCTGAAGATGCAGGCCCAATGGCTCATCCAGTTCGCCCCGATAGCTATCTGGAAATCAACAACTTTTACACGGTCACCATTTACGAAAAAGGGGCCGAGGTGGTCCGCATGATGCAAACCCTGGTGGGCCGAGAAGGGTTTGCCAAAGGATTGAGTCTTTACTTCGAGCGCCACGACGGTCAAGCCGTGACCTGCGACGACTTCTTGCAAGCCATTGCTGACGCCAACCCGAACACCGAACTGGATCGCCACCGCGATGCCTTTTTGCGTTGGTATTCACAAGCCGGAACACCGGTGCTGAAACTGCAAGCCCATTACGACGCTCCATCGCAACGCTTGGACATCCATGCCAGTCAGGACATGGGGGGCATGACCCGCCCCAGTGCGAACCAAGCTTTTGTGATCCCGGTGCTCATGGGTTTACTGGACGAGCATGGCCAAGAAATGGTGCCCACGCAGTTGCGGGTGCTGACACAGACCGAGGCCCACTGGACTTTTGAGGGCATCTCCAAGCCACCGATTGTTTCAGCATTGCGTGGATTCAGTGCACCCGTTTTGCTCGAACTCGATCAGGACGAACACGAATGGCTCACGCTCATGGCGCATGACACCGATCCCTTCAACCGGTGGGAAGCAGCTCAGCGTTTACTCAACCAAGCGGCCCATCGCGCCATCAGCGATCAGACCACCAATGATGTGATTTCACCTGAGCTCATTCAGGCCCTGCGAACAGTACTTCGCCACCCCGAACTGGACGCTGCGTTCAAAGAGCTGATGCTCACTTTGCCGTCCGAATCCATC
Organism: Pseudomonadota bacterium; assembly: GCA_041165725.1. Taxonomy (GTDB): domain Bacteria; phylum Pseudomonadota; class Gammaproteobacteria; order Burkholderiales; family Burkholderiaceae_C; genus Limnohabitans. Next base: position 92 of record JBEAMY010000155.1, on the reverse strand, counting down.
ATGGCCGAGCAGCTCGAAACCGTTGACCCGCAATGGGTGCATCGGGTGAGGGAAAGCATGCGGCTTCAACTGGCATTGGCGCTTGAAGCCGA
>JBEAMY010000154.1:0-3790 GCA_041165725.1 Pseudomonadota bacterium | reverse complement strand
CATGGAGAGATTGAATGAACCCCAAGAGCACTTCCACCTTGACATCAACAGTGCAAGCAGGCGGCGAACAAGGCCGCTTATTGACCGACTACCCCACTCGAGTCTTTCATGCTCTTTTTGCACTGTGCTTTGTGGGAGCCTATTTGACGGCAGACTCTGAACACTGGCGTCTTGTTCATGTGACTCTGGGCTACTCCTGCGCCTTTTTGTTGGGGTTTCGGTTGCTCTATGGATTCATTGGTCCACATTCCATGAGCTGGCAAGCACTTTGGACCAAATTGGCAAATAGCCCAGTTTGGTTGAAGTCCGCAACATGGCAAATCCGTCGCAAATGGCTCAATCAAGGTTTGAGCGTGACCCAGTCGTGGTTTGTTGTTGCAGCGCTCGCTTGCGTACTGCCCATCGTGATCACGGGGCACCTTCAATTCAATGAAATTGGCTCAGAGTGGTGGTTGAATGCTTTAGAAGAGGTCCACGAATTCGTCGCCAATGGACTTGGCCTGCTGGCATTGGGACATGTGGCCTTAATGGCTTTGACGAGCTGGGTCAGAAAGCAGAACCACGCCTTATTGATGTGGTCAGGACGCATTCCAGAAAAAGGGCCTGACTTGATCACGCACCCAAGAAAAATAGCGGCCATCGCACTGATGGCCTCTATGCTGGTGTTCGTGACTTGGATCTGGAACGCAGTGGGTTGAAGAACGCGTGATCATGTTCATGACCACGCGCGCAGATTCAAATCAAGACTTGCCGTGCTTGGCGATCAACGCCTTGGCGGTTTCGAGCAATTTCTTGCCGTCAAAGCCACGCTTGTTCATGTCGGCCACCCATTCGTCGTCCACCTGGCTGGAACGCTTCTCGAATTCGGAAGCGTCGGCTGGTGTGATGCTGTAAATGGTGTTGCCACGGTCAGCTGCAATCTTGCGGCTTGGGACATCATTGCCTTGCTGGGTTTTGCCCAGCCATGCCGAAGTGGCCATGCCTGAGTTGTTGTCGATGACTTTTTTGAGGTCTGGCGGCAAAGACTCGTACTTGGCCTTGTTCATCGCCATCACAAAAGTGGTGGTGTAGAGCGCTGGGGCATTATTGGGGAACTCGCTGTGGAATTTGGTGAGTTCGTGGACCTTGACCGCAGGGACGACTTCCCAGGGAATGACACAGCCGGATATGGTGCCCTTGGACAAGGCATCTGGGATTTGAGGCAAGGGCATGCCAACGGGTGATGCGCCTACAGAGGCCAACATCTTGGTGACTTGACGGGTGGGTGCGCGAAGCTTCATGCCCTTGAGGTCATTGACGTTTTTGACTTGCTTGTCTGCGGTATGGATCATTCCAGGGCCATGAACGTGCAAGGCAATGACGTGGGTATCTTTGAATTCGTCTTGGGCAACGGTGTGCACGTATTCCCAATATGCCTTTGAGGTGGCCTCGGCGTTGTTCATCATGAATGGCAACTCAAACACCTCGACTCGGGGGAAGCGGCCTGCAGTGTTGCCAGGCAGGGTCCAGACGATGTCGACCACGCCGTCTTTGGCCTGGTCGTAAAGCTGAACCGGCGTGCCGCCCAATTGCATGGCGGGATAGGCTTCGAACTTGATGCGACCGCCGGATTCTTTTTCGACCTTTTCCATCCAAGGCTTGTGCATGGTGAGCCAAACACCAGACTGCGGTGCCATGAAAGTATGGAACTTGAGGGTGACCACTTGCTGGGCAAATGCACCCAAGGCTGGCGTGGCCAAGGCAGCGGCCGCTGAGGACTTGAGAAGGGTACGGCGATTGATCATTTCAGGTCTCCTGGATGCGAATCCATCCACTTTAGCCCCCATTCGTGGGCAATTCGTTTGGTGCTTTCCCTCAGGACATGAAGCGCAATACCCACAGGGAAATGCCTGGGAAAAACAGCAACAACAGGGTTCTTAGGGTGTCACTGAGCAAGAAGGGCATGACACCTCGGTAACTCTCTGAAATGGGAACTGGATTGCCCCGTCCTTTGATCATGCCGTTGACCACATAGACATTGAGACCCACAGGAGGCGCCAGCATGCCAAAACCAACCGTCATGAGGACCATGATGCCAAACCAGATCGCCGTGTATTCTTTGCTCATTCCGAAATCGAGTCCCATGATCATGGGGAAGAAAATGGGAACCGTGAGCAGAATCATGGACAGCTCGTCCATGACGGCGCCAAGCACCACATAAAAAAGCAAGATGGCGCCTACAACAGCCACAGGTGGCAAACCCCAAGACCCCACGACTTGAGCCAATTGATTGGGCACTTGAGTCAATGCCAGGGCGGCGTTCATGAGGTCAGCACCCAAGAGGATCAGGAAGATCATGGCGGAGCTCTCAGCGGTGGCATAAAAACAGTTTCGGAATTTTTCCCAACTCATTTCGCCTTTGAGGATGGAGGCTACTGCAGTAGACAGTGCGCCGATGGCTGCGCCCTCGGTGGGCGAAAAGATGCCGCCGTAAATGCCGCCAAACACAATCAAGAAGATGGCCGCAATGGGGCCAATGCCTCTGAGTGTGGCCAACATGTCAGCCGACTTCACCGAATCTTGCTCAGGCGCATGACCGGGGAATAGTCGCACGTATATACCAATGGCGATGATGTAGCCCACCATGGCGATGGTGCCTGGGATCATGGCTGCAGCAAATAATTTGGCAATGTTTTGCTCGGTCAGAATGGCGTAGATGACCAAAGGCACCGATGGTGGAATGAGAATGCCCAAGGTACCGCCTGCTGCCAAGGTGCCCGTGGTCAGACGGCCTGAATAGCCATGACGGCGCATTTCGTCGTAGGCGACATTGGTGATGGTTGCGGCAGTGGCCACCGATGAACCACAAATGGCTCCAAACGCGGCACAGGCAAACACCGCGCCCATGGCCAATCCGCCTTTGAACCGTCCCATCAAGCCGGCAGCAAATTGGAACAACGCACGGCTGATGCCTCCTTGGGTTGCGAAATGCCCCATGAGGATGAACAAAGGGATGACCGACAGGTCATAACTGGCGAATCGAGCAAAGGCCTGACTGTTGAGAAAACTGGCTAACGGTGGCCAGCCTGATTGGTACACATAGCCCACGCCGCCAGCGACAAACATGGTGACGGCAATGGGAACACGCAAGGCCATCAAGACCAGCATGATGGCGAAAATGGAAAGGGCCAACTGCAGTGAAGTCATACGGCAAGCTCCGGGTTGTCTTCAGCTTCAGCTTGCTCATCAAAGCCAAATGCGCATTGATAAAGGGCAATGATGGCTGTCAGCGTCATGGGGGGAACCATGAAGGCATAGACGATCCACTCTGGAAAGCCCAGCATCATTGATCCTGAGTTGGTGTTGTAGGCGTTCATCCCACCCAAGACCGAACGCCATGTCATCAGCGCCATGACCCCAGCCAACAAGAGTGCACCGAATCGATCCAGGAAATTTTGAGTGGCCTCGGAGCTTTTGGTCGTGAAAAAGTCAACGATGATGTTGCCTCTGCGGATTTGACACCAGGGCAAGAAAAGTGCGACTGCAGCGCCCGCCGCGAACCCCACCATTTCGAAATCCCCATTGATGGCTTGCTGAAGAAAATTTCGCCCAACAACACTGGCACAAGTTAACAATGTGATCCCCAACATCACCAGTCCGGCCAAAATGGCGCAGAACTTGGCAAGCGCCTCAAGGGCATGGTGCATCTTCATGAAGTCTCTCCTTTGGCAATCTGCGTGCCAATGACGATGCGCATCATAGCCGGGGCCTTGTCTGGCGAGAGGATTGATACAAACCCTAGACAGGGGTT
>JBEAMY010000153.1:0-3138 GCA_041165725.1 Pseudomonadota bacterium | reverse complement strand
ACTCCACAAAGTTAGTTTTGGAGATTGGGAAAAGCCCTTAAGTTAGGGGAATTCAAGGGTTGCTGTGAGAGGTTCGCTCCAACTTGCCAATGGACAAGCCCATGGCCTCAAGTCGCGCCATCAGCGCATTCCAGCGCTTTTCGTCCAAGGTCGGCGATCTTGAAAGCACCCAGAGAAATTCTCGGTTGGGTTCTGACACTGCGGCCAAGGTGTAGTCCTTATCGATATCGATGACCCAGTATTTGCCCCAAACCATGGGCACGAATTCCATCCACTCGGGTGCAAAGCGAACTTCAAATTTGGGGCTGCCCTCTGGCCCCACAAACCGGGCCGAACCTTTGGCCACATCCATTTGACCGCTTGCCGTTTTGCATTGGTTAATGACCTCAACCCGACCTGTTTTGAGCAATCGGTAGTCGGCTCGCGTATCTGTCAAACAATGCGTTTGGAAACGGTTGGGAAATTTGGCGATTTCATACCAACGCCCCATATAGCGCTGCGCATCCAGACTTTCAATGGCTTGCAAGGGGGGAAGTCCTGTTGTGTTGGCCGTCGCCGGAAAGATCAATGCCCAAAAACTCATTGCAAAAATAATCGCTCTCAACACACATCTCCCATTCATAAACCATAAATCCGTTCAACTCGAGCGGCACGACCATTCGAATCGATTTGTGCCACCAGCATTTCACCGGAGCTCAACACTTGGCCGGTGTAGGCCTCGATGTTGACGTGGTGACTCACCAGAATCAGTGCAGCATCTTTTTTTCTGGCTAACGCCTTGATCACGAAAGCCTCTAAAGCTCGGGTTTGTTCATGGCGTTGCTCAGGCGTTCCAAAAAAGGAACCCAAGGCGTTCTCGACCATGACTGGCCCCAGGCCCAATCCTTGTGCCGTGTCCACACACCGGCACCAAGGGCTGCTGAACACCTGCCCTGCATGCAGGCCACGGCTCTTGAGCCATGCCCCAATGTGCTTGGCCTGATTGCGTCCTTGCTCGTTGAGGTTGCGTTGGGTGTGGCATTTGCCATGCTTGAAATCGGACGGGTCGCCAACGCCTGGTGCTAGCGCATGCCGCATCAGCAACAAATGATCGGGGCGTGAGAGACGTTGCACCCACGAAGCCTCATCTGAAGCAACTTGTGGCTGAGCGAAAACAGGAGAGAGTCCGCAAAGCCCCCCCAATTGGAGGGCTGTGTTGCGTAAAGCCTCACGTCGCGAAAGGCCAAACGACAGATTCATGCCCAATGAAAAGAAATCAACATGGGAACGAACTCTGACACAGTCCGCTTCGTCAATCAGAAGAATGGGCCAAAAAACCCATGAAGTCGGGGACTTTGCGTTCAGTCCGATCCGGACATTTCCCCTGCGTGCATCCAAGCTGCGTGCTTGGGTGCACGCTTGGTTTGGCTCCATTCATTGAGCATGTCCCATTTGACCGAAGCCGCTTTTTCATTGAGTTCTGCGGTACTGGTGTCAACAGCCAGCTCCAGTCGGTGGCCGTTGGGATCAAAGAAATAGATGGACTTGAACAAGGTGTGATCGGTGATGCCCACCACTTCAATGCCATCGGCCATGAGCTTGGCTTTGGTGTCTTCCAGGGTCTTGAGTGAATCAACTTGAAAAGCGATGTGCTGCACCCAGTCGGGGGTATTGAGATCTCGGCCCATCTCGGGTTGGGTAGGCAACTCAAAAAAAGCCAGCACATTGCCCTGCCCCGCATCAAGGAAGATGTGCATATAGGGATCTTCGGCCTTGGTCGACGGAACCCGATCTTCGGCAAAGGCCAGCTGAAAGTCCATGTTGAGGTATTTTTGATACCACTCCACAGTTTGTTTGGCGTCTTTGCAACGATATGCCACATGATGAATGCGCTGAATCTTCATGAGAGTCCCCTTAAAGGTCGATCAATCGAGATGGTTGGAGGCTATTTTCAACTGTTTCTGAAACCACTGGGCATCACCCGATGCGTTGGCACACAACAAAGCCAGCTTGGTCAACATGAGGGGCGCCTTGTCAGGCCCCACATCGTCAATGGTCTGAGCCAAGGCATCGTAAACCGCTTCAAGCTCAGCTTGACTCAGGCCAACTTCGGATTGGAAAGGGGCGTTCATGGGTTTGGCTCCTGAGCAATTTGACGCAATACCTTGGCCAGCGATGGCACGTGCAAATCCTGCCAGCGCCCACAGACATGTTGATCAGGGCGCAGGAGGTAGGCCGCCGAGTCGGAATCCACGCCGTAGATGGTCCGAGCGCGCCCATGGTAGTCACAAAGGCTCACATCGGCACCGGTTACCGGCGACTTTTCTTGGCTGATCGCCACCACGCGGATGGGCCAGTTTTTTTCATGCCACATGGCCAACTCTCTGAGCACCTCATCTGGAACAGGGTGCTTTGAAAACCACAGCAAATCAAACCCACCGCCTAGGTGGTCGAGCAAATGGTTGTCATCGCTGAGGCGCACATTCAATGCCATAGCGCCGTGAGCTGGACCTGTTGTGAATCGAGCGTTTTGGTCGTCAGAGGCATTGAGGCTGGAATGGGTGTACTCATGTGGGCGCGAGGTACGCCAGTGATAGAGCGGGCGCACGAATGCCTCGGTGAGCGACAAGGACAACACAGCATTGCGGACCCATTCGTGCCCTGTGCTGGGTGGCGTCATGAAGCGAACGCTTTTGCCCGCTTCCTCAATGATTTCGCGGGCAGCCCCCACACGCTCTGAGCTGAAATTGTTGAGCAGGCTTGCACCTGCCAAACCTCGACACACCCAAGCAAGGTGCCATCCCAAGGACTGCGCGTCCTGGAACGCGGTGTTGGCCCCCCTCACCCCAAAAATGGGCAGCAAATGGGCGGCATCACCAACAAATTGAACTCGCCCCAGCGAATAACTGGGCAAAGTCAGCGTTCGGGCTGAATAAACCGATGACCAATCCAACTCCCACGCAATGCCGGGATAACCAATCATGGCCAGTTGGGCATCGATGCGCGCTTTGAGTCTTTCGGGTAGCAAGGCCTCTTCAGGAGACTCACCCTTGGGCAACTGGTAGTCCACACGCCAAATGCCGTGCGGCTCCTTGTGCATCAACACGGTGTTACCGCGGTTCCAATCGGGATCAAAAAAAGCCAAGCGCTCTGTGGGAA
>JBEAMY010000152.1:0-2550 GCA_041165725.1 Pseudomonadota bacterium | reverse complement strand
CGTTGAGGTAGGACACAGTTTCATTCTAATGAATGTGGCCGGATCAAGTGACTGTGGTCTGTCACTGACCGTCGAGGATGCGCAATTGCAAGCTGGTGGTGCCTTGCCAGGTGTTGGTGTCCAAGACGTAGGCAATTCGGCAGTCCTCGGCAACCGGCTCGGTGCGCCCAAACCAAATCGCTTGAAGCATTTGCCCTTGGTGCTCGATGCGCAAGCGCAAATGCTTTTCGCCCACGATGTGCTGCTGGTGCACGCGCACGGAGTCGCAAAACACAGGCTCTGGGAATGCTTGGCCCCAAACCTGATCGCGAAGCAGTTGTGCAGTGTTCAAGTCCAAGCACTGGGCGGGCAGTGGTCCATCGTGCATCAGTTGCTGTTCCAAGTCTTCAGGGGCCAGCGAGGTTTGGGCCAAATCGGCAAAGGCTTGAGCAAACTCGCTCAAGCCCGCACGGGCAATGGTGCAGCCTGCGGCCATGGCGTGCCCACCAAAACGGATGAGCAAACCCGGATGGCGTTTGGCGATGAGGTCCAGCGCATCGCGCAAATGAAAACCGGTGATGGAGCGTCCCGACCCCCGCAGTTGATCGGGCTCAGTGGCGTTGGCCGCAAACACAAAGCTGGGCCTGTGCCATTTCTCTTTCAAGCGCGAGGCAACGATGCCCACCACGCCTTCGTGGAAGTCGGGATGAAACACGCACAAGGCTTTGGGGGCTTGGCCTTGAAAGGCCGACTCGGCCAGGGCCAAGGCCGACTCGTTCATGTCGTCTTGCAAATTGCGACGCTGGCGATTGATGGCGTCGAGCTGTTGCGCCAACTCGCGGGCACGGCTGGGGTCGTCTTCGCTCAAGCACGCAATGCCCACATGCATGTCGCTCAAGCGCCCTGCGGCATTGATGCGCGGCCCCAAGGCAAAACCCAAGTCGGAGGCATTGGCCTCGCGGTGATCTCGCCCACTGACTTCGAACAAGGCCTTGAGCCCTTCGGGCATGACACCCGTGCGAATGCGCTGCAAACCTTGATGCACCAAGCGGCGGTTGTGAACATCCAGTCGAACCAGATCGGCCACCGTGCCCAAAGCCACCAAAGGCAGCAAGCGATCCAATCTTGCAAGGGCTGCCGGTGAATCGGGCGCACGCTGGCGCAAGACCGCGCGGGTTGCCACCAGGAGCATGAACATCACGCCCACACCGCTGAGGTGTTTGCTGGGGTAGGTGCAACCCGGCTGATTGGGATTGACGAGGTGATGCGCCTCGGGCAATCGATCGCCGGGCAAATGGTGATCGGTGATCAAGACCTTCAGGCCCAGCTGTCTGGCGTGAGCCACGCCTTCGACACTGGCGATGCCGTTGTCCACGGTCACCAGCCAATCGGCATCCAGGGCTTTGACCCGATCGGCGATGCTGGGCGTGAGGCCATAGCCATCGCGAGCGCGATCGGGCACCACCGCCTGCACCCCAGTGGCGCCCAACATGCGCAAGCCGCGCATGCCCACAGCACAGGCCGTGGCCCCATCGCAGTCGTAATCGGCCACGATGACCATGCGGGCTTGGGCTTCGATGGCATCGGCCAGATCTGCAGCGGCCTCGGCCATGCCTTTCATGCCCAAGGGATCCAGCATCTGGCTGAGGGAGAGGTCCATGTCTTCTTTGGCGCTCACGCCTCTGGCGGCCCAAAGTTGAGCCAGCAAGGGATGGGCTTGATCACGGATCAGTTGTTCACGCGCCTTGGAGTCGAGGGCGCGTTGCTGCCACAGCTTGCTCATGGGGTTTGCAATTCCAGCAAGCGGCGGCCAAGCGTGGTTTGCGGGTTGGCAAAGGGCCAAGCCCAAGTCCGTTCCCAAGCTGAAGCCAAAGCCGAAGCCAGGCCACGCCGCGATGTCCCAGGCTGCGCGAGTTGAGCGCTGCGCCAGCTGCTGGCGCAGCACCAATGCACCCGCACACCAGCGCCGCTGTTCAAGCGCGCCATCAACAAGGGGGCAAGATCGGTCTCCAACTTGGACCAAGCGGACCACCACGGATCGGCGCCGCCAGAACGCCAAGCCTTTTCCAAGCCGTCCTCGATGTGGACCTCGTTCGAGGTTTGCTGGCTTGGGTCCAAAGCACTGGGCCATTCGCCCACGCCGTGCACCCAAAAAGAGTTCATGCTGGGCAAACCGCGCTGGCTGCGTGCTTCGTTGTCGGCGTGGGTGTAAAGCAGCATCTGCATCTCAATCTGCAAGCGATTGAGCGGTGCGGGCCAAGGGTCGCCGTGCAACAGGCTTTGCACATCGCGCCCCACCACCTGCGACAAGTCGCGTGAACGCCAAGCCTTGAGTGCAGGCCCGCTCAAGCGCCAGTGCAAGGCATCGTGCCATTCCAGTTGCAAGCCGTCTTCTTCAAAGTAAGGCCGCATGGCATTCATCAGAGAAAGTGATGTGGCATCGTCCAGATTCAAGTCGCGCGGGTCGAGCATGAGCGTTTGGCCTTGGGCCATGTGCCAATGGCAAGGGCTGACCCAAGCTTGAACGCCAGCGGCGTGAGGAAAGTGCCAGGCTGCATCGGGCCAAGGCTG
>JBEAMY010000151.1:0-4015 GCA_041165725.1 Pseudomonadota bacterium | reverse complement strand
CCACCTGGACGATGTGATTCGAACGCTGGCCATGGGACATCCGGTCATCGCTTTGGAAAACTTCGGTTCATTTTTATTTCCACTTTGGCATTACTCGGTTTTGGTGGGATACGACCTTGACCAGGGGGTGCTGTTTCGTCGCTCAGGCATGCGCGAATACACGCGAATTCCCATTTCTGTGTTCGAGTATTTGTGGGCCGACGACGGCCACTGGGCCATGGTTGCGCTGCCTCCGAATGTGGCCCCTGTATCGCCCAAGCAAGGGCCTTGGCGAGACCACTTGATCCAGATGGAGAAAAAATTCAGCCCTAGGCAAGCTTTGCAAGCTTGGGAGACCTATGGACTCAGCTTTGCCAGCGACCCCGTGGCTTGGGCGGCTCAAGGCAATGCTTTGGCCAATCAAGAGAAATGGCCAGAGGCAGCTGAACGCTATCGCCGTGCGCTCGAGTTGGCTCCCGATCACGTCAAAATTGCCAAAACCGGGGCTGAGATTTTTGACCGGGCTGGCCTGAGTTCACAAAGCCTTTGCGCGCAGCAAGTGGTGACCAAGACCTCGAAATGGCCATGCTGATTGCATCTGTCTATGGCATTGTGGTGAACGCTGATAACTTGCCCTGTCTAAAACTCACTCGTCTTTAAGGGGTATGCTTAGATCCATTGATCACTCAAACCTGCAGGAGAGATGAAATGGACATGTTTTCCTTTTCTAATTTTGTGATGTTGGCCTTTGTGGTTTTGGTTGTGGTGACGCTCAGAGCCAGCATCAAAATCGTGCCTCAGTCCGAAAACTGGCTGGTTGAGCGCTTGGGTAAATTCAATCGCAAGCTCGAAGCGGGATTGCACTTGATCATTCCTTTTTTCGAGGCTGTCCGTTTTCGCGTGCCCATTCTGGAGCGCCAACTTCCCCCTAAGCCCATCAATGCAATCACGCTGGATAACGTCACCATCTCAATTTCACTGGCGGTGCTCTACCGCATTGTTGATGCATCCAAAACCCTCTACCGCATCAGCAACGTCGATGACGCGATCATGACCATTGTCAATGGCACGGTCCGAAGCGTCATCGGCAAGACCGATCTTGATGGCGTGCAATCCAACCGCCGCCAACTCTCTGATGAAATCGAGCATGACCTGCAAACCGTCTCTGACGAGTGGGGCATCATGCTGACTCGGGTTGAAATCCTTGAGGTCGATGTGGACCCAGAGACCAAGGCGGCCATGCAGTTGCAACTCAATGCCGAGCGCAATCGTCGGGCCTTGGTTAGAGAGGCTGAGGGTAAGAAGCAAGCCACCGAGCTTGATGCCGACGCCCAGTTTTATGCGGCTCAACGTCAGGCAGAGGCCACCAAGGTCAAGGCTGACGCAGAGGCTTACGCCGTGACGGCAGTGGCCAAAGCCATTGCGGCAGGTGGGAGCAGTGCGGTGGAGTTTGAAATCAAGAAGATTCAAGCCCAAGCGGTTCAAGAACTCTCCAAGGGGAACAATGCCAAGATTGTGTTGTTGCCCAGCGATGTCATGAGCAGCCTCAGCGGCACGCTGTCTGGTTTGGTTAACCGTTTAGGGTCTCCACGCTCATGAACAGCCTGCTTGAACCGCATCAATTCACCTTGATCTTGGCTTTTGTCTTGGCCTTGGTCGAGGTCATGACTGGTGCTTTTCTATTTTTGGGCATGGCGGTTGGCGCTTTGCTGGTGGCCGCTGTGCAATGGGCCACAGGAGAATGGGTGCTCAATCGCGATCTGTTGGTTTTTGCTGTTGCCTCAGTGGCGGCATTCGCCACTTTCCGCAAGGTCTTTAAAAAGCCTGCTGATCAATCTGAAGAAGCCAACGACGTCAATCAATACTGAATCAGGAGACCCTCATGTCCATCAGTCGTATCGCATCGCCACGCACCTGGCTTCTAGCCGTGGCTTTGAGTTTGTTTGCCGCATTGCCTTCTTGGGCCGTGGATCAAGTGGTCTATCACTTTGATGATGCAGAAGCTCAGGCCACCAAGGGATTGCGCAACATCCGCAACCACCTTGATGTCTCTCCCAGCACCAAAATCATTGTGGTCACCCACGCCAATGGGGTTGACTTCCTCATGGAAGGGGCCAAAGACAAACGCAATTCCGACATCGATTACAACGCCTTGGTCAGCGCCCTTAAGGCCCGTGGCGTCAGGTTCGAAGTTTGTGAGATCACCCTCAAGAACCGAAACCTCAAAAAAGAGCAATTCACCCTGGATGCCGACTTTGTGCCCTCTGGAGTGGTTCGCATTGCTGAACTTCAGTCGCGTGAGCGCTTTGCCTACATCAAGCCCTGATCAGGCGCTGATCTAGGCCTGATCTGAAGCCTTCCAATGGCTAGACGGTTTCTAGAGCGCACTCTCTAAACGGCGCCCAAACCATTGAAACCCATCGGCCTAGGGTTTACCATGACGACATTCCGAACCAACTTTCAAGGAGTTTCTCATGCAAGACCAACTGAAACAGATCAAGCCCCAGGTTGAAGAGAGCATCAGCCAAGCCATGGAAGTGGCTAACCTGACCCTGGCTCAAGTCGAGCGCGCCGCTCAATTGGCCGTTGAACAGACCAAGAGCAACCTGGCTTTCACCAAAAAGCAGCTTGAACTGGCTCAGGATCTCAAAGATCCTCAGCAAGCCGTGCAATTCATCCAATCCCAGCTTGAAGCTTCCACCAAGCATTACGCTGCAGTGGCCGAAGCCACCTACGAACTCAACCGCAGTTTCTTTGCAGACTTGAGCGAGCGCGCTGAAGGCTACTTCGACCAAAAGCACGCCGAAGTCAACAAGATGATCACCGACAACCTCAAGAAAGCCCCCCAAGGCTCAGACGTTGCTGTTGCTGCGATCAAAGAAGCAGTTGCAGTGGGCAACAAGGCCGTGGCCGAAGCCCGCAAGGCAGCCAAGCAATCTGTCGAGGCTGCCGAGCAGACTTTGTCTCAGCTCAAGTCGGTGACCAAAACGGCCACGACCACCAACCGTCGCGCAACTCGCTAAATCCTGGCACGCAACGGTTTTTGAACCCATGAAAAAGGCACCCTAGGGTGCCTTTTTTCATGGACCGAATGAATCAATCGACCTTTGCACCAGAGGCCTTGACCACCTCGGCCCATTTCTTGTGCTCAGCGTCAATCAACGCAACGAATTGGGCGGGTGTCATGCCACTGGGAATGGCCCCTTGAGCCAACAATTTTTCCTTGATGGCGGGAGACACCAGAGATTTGGCCACTTCTTGTTGGATGCGATTGACCACATCGATGGGCGTACCTGCTGGGGCCAGCAAACCAAACCAGCTGCTGGCCTCGAAGCCCTTGATGCCTGCAGCCTCTTCAATGGTGGGCAGATCAGGCATGGCGGCGGATCGTTGTGCACTGGTCACCGCCAGAGCCTTGAGTTTGCCCGCTTTGATCAGTTGCATGGACGAGGGCAGGTTGTCAAACATCACGTGCATATTTCCTGCCGTCAAATCCAACAAGGCTGGGCCAGAACCCCGGTAGGGGATGTGGGCCATGAAGATGCCCGTCTTGCTTTTGAACAACTCGCCAGCCAAGTGAATGGATGTGCCGTTGCCGCTGGATGCCATATTGAGTTTGCCTGGATTGGCCTTGGCATGGCGAACAAAATCATCCACCGAGTTGATGCGATTGGCGCTTGCATAGTCGGCGTTGATGACCATGACATTGGGCACACCAGCCACCAATGTGATGGGCACGAAGTCTTTGATGGGGTCATAGGGCAGCTTGGGATAAAGCGCGCGATTGATGCCATGTGTGCCCACTGTGCCCATGAGCAAGGTGTAGCCGTCACCGGGTGATTTGGCCACGGCCTCCGCACCAATGTTGCCGCCAGCGCCTGCTCGGTTATCGATCACAAACTGCTGCCCAAAAGCTTTGGAAAGTTCGGGGGCAATGGCTCTGGCCAGAATGTCAGTGGTGCCACCGGGTGCTATTGTTAGGAATATTTTAAGTGTGTTGTTGTGTCAATTTGTTTGTTCTATTATTGAGTTTGTT
>JBEAMY010000150.1:0-2915 GCA_041165725.1 Pseudomonadota bacterium | reverse complement strand
ACCCAGGGTCTGGCGGGCAAAAGGAGCCCAGTCTTGAAAGGGCAAATGAGGCATCAGGATTTGCGCCAAGCTGGACGAAAAAATCAGAACGATGAGCCAGCCAATGAGCATGATCAGTTCTTGCGCCAGCCCACGCCAAATGCCTTGCGCCAGGCAAAAAAGAAATAAGCCCAGCGCGAACCAGTCAAGCCAGGCCATCAGAGTTTGATCAGTTGAGCCTGCAAGTTCAGGCCCTTGACACGGTCAAAGGTTTTGCGGGCTTCGTCTTCGCTGGTGAAGGGACCCACGCGAACTCGGGTGCGAGGACCTTCGTTGGTCTTGATGGTCTGGATGTACGACTTGAGGCCAGCTTTGTCGAGCTTGCTGCGCACATCTTTGACCTTATCGGCTTCGGCAAATGCACCAATCTGGATGACGTAGCGATCTTTGGAAGCAGCAGCAGTTTCAGAAGGAGCCGGTTTGGTCTTGGCAGATGCGTCAGGAGCGGCTGCAGGTTTTTCGGCTTTGGCGGTTTTCTCAGCAGCTTTATCAGCTTTTGCAGGCTTCTCCGCCATCACCGACGCGGTCTCAGGTGCAGGCGGAGTTTGAACCGATGCGGGTGCGCTTGCAGTGGTCGATTGGGTGGGCTCTGAATCGGCCACCGCGCCAGGTGCAGCAGGTGGATTGGATGAGTTGTCTGTCGCAGAGGAAGCGGTTGATGCAGAAGCAGAAGGCGTCGCTTTAACGGGTGTGTTCGATGGGGTTTGATCCCGGTTCGGAATTTCAATGCGAACGTCCATGGGTGCCAAAGGGCGAGGCTCATGATCGAACACCAATGGGAAGCCGATCACCGCAAGCAACACCAAAATGGCTGAGCCAATCAAGCGACGGCGGGCGCGTTGGCGCAAGCTCTCTACCGATTCATCGGTGAATCCAAGGTCTTCAGGTTCAGGGGTGGGCTGGGCAGCGCGGGTTTTGAATAAGGCCATGGACTTTTAGGGGGGTTGATCAATGGGGGTCAGCCATGTTGAGGTGTTCAAACGCGATGGGCCTCAACACGCATCACTTCACCCACAGTGATGAATGAACCGAACACCAAAATTCTATCAGCGGGGTCTGCCGCAGCACGGGCTGCAGCGAGTGCATCCAGGGGATGGGCATGGGTACAGGCCGTGGAGGCCGCACCCAGATTCAAAGCTTGCCATTGCGCCATCAGCGATTGGGCCGTGGCCGCGCGAGGGCTTGGCAAATCGGTGAAGTACCAATGCTGAACCAAAGGCGCAAGTCGCTGAATCATGTGGGCGGTGTCTTTATCGGCCATTGCGCCCATCACCACATGGGTTTGCGGATAAAAACCCATCGCATCGAGGTTGTTCGCCAAGGTCGCCACCGCGTGCGGGTTGTGGGCCACATCGAGCACCACAGCTGGCTGACCAGGCACCACCTGAAAGCGCCCAGGCACGGTGGTTTGTGCCAGACCCACGCGAACCGCTTGGGCTGAAACGGGCAATCGATCACGCAAGGCTTCCAGGGCCGCAAAGACCCCCGAAGCATTGATTAGTTGGTTGGTTCCTCTCAAGCTGGGATGCGCCAAGCCATTGAGCTGCCAATTGCGGCCGCGCCAAGACCACTGCTGACCATCGCCCTGGAAACCGAATTCATGGCCCTGCCGCCACAGCTCAGCGCCCAAAGATGCCGCATGGTCCAACAAAGATTGCGGAGGCATGGGATCTGAAACGATAACTGGGCGATGGGCACGCATGATGCCGGCCTTCTCTCGCCCAATCGACTCGCGATCTGGCCCAAGAAACTCAGTGTGATCCACATCGATGCTGGTGATGATGGCCACATCGGGGTCAATGATGTTGACCGCATCGAGCCGACCGCCTAAGCCAACCTCCAAGATCACCACATCCAGATCACTTTGCGCCAGCACGCCCAAAATGCCCAGCGTGGTGAACTCAAAATAGGTGAGTGACACATCGCCCATGGCGGCGCGGACCCGCTCAAATTGCTCGACCAGCGCCTCTGCCGCCACTGGGGTTTGTCGGATGCGGCACCTTTCCTCGAAATGAACCAGGTGGGGCGAGGTGTAAAGACCGGTTCGAAAACCCGCAGCTTCCAAAATGCCTTCCAACAAAGCACAGGTGGAGCCTTTGCCGTTGGTTCCCGCCACGGTGATGACGGGGGTATGGAGTTGCAAAGCCATGCGCTGAGCCACCTCGCGCACGCGCTCTAGGCCCAGATCTATGGGTTTGTTGTGGGCAGATTCGGCCCAAGTCAGCCAGTCGTTCAGCGTCATGGCCTGAATTGTCGGGCAATACCTTAAGTGGCATGAACCAGGGGCAATGAAATCGGCATTCATTTTGGCCAGCTGTCAACCCAGACCCCAGTCAGGCGCGTTAAACCCTACAAAGACCCTATGCGTTTTGAGTCTCCTAGAATTTCTTCATTCACCAAGGATATGACCCATGAAATCCAACTCATTGATCTCAATGTCTCTGCTGGCCGGATTGAGCTTGTTGTCCACCGCGTCTGTCCAGGCTCAGGTTTATGGCAATGTGATCTCCAGCACAGCCATCCAAAAACAAGTGCCCGTCACTAAACAGGTTTGTACCGAGCAGCAAGTCGTGGTGCAGCAACCCAAGTCGGGGGCAGGCACCATCATGGGTGGCATCGCTGGAGGCACCATTGGCAATTCGATTGGCAAAGGTGACGGCAATGCACTTGCCACGGTGATCGGCATCGTGGGCGGCGCCATGATCGGCGACAAAATCGAAGGTGAAAAAGCCCCTCGCACCCAGATCGTTCAAAACTGCACCAACCAAACGGTTTACGAAACCCGCATCACTGGCTACCACGTGGAATATGAATACGGGGGCAGGCGTTACAGCATCGAAATGCCTCGTGACCCAGGGCCAACCATCCCTTTGCAG
>JBEAMY010000149.1:0-2573 GCA_041165725.1 Pseudomonadota bacterium | reverse complement strand
GAATCGGGTGGCTTCTCGATGCGCTGGGGGATGTTGATGCAGCAAGCGCACATGCGCCGCTTTTTATGGACTGTGGCTTTGGGCACGCTGGCTTTTGGCATGCAAGACGTGATCTTGGAGCCCTACGGTGGCGAAGTGCTTCATTTGGGCGTGGGCGACACGAGTTGGCTGACCGCTCAAACGGGTCTGGGCAGTTTGCTGGCCTTTAGCTTGTCGGCCTATTGGCTGAGCAAGGGCATGAACGCCTGCCGCCTTTCTGCACTGGGTTTGGTGATGGGCATGGTGGCATTTCCTTGCGTGATTTTTTCAGCCCCCTTGCAGTTCGCACTGCTGTTTCACCTGGGGGCGATGCTGATTGGATTTGGCAGCGGCCTGTTTGCGGTGGGCATGTTGGTCACTGCCATGGAATTTGGTGATGCCCAGCTCAGTGGCCTGGTGCTCGGAGCTTGGGGTGCTGTGCAAGCCACCGCCAATGGTTTGGCCATGGCATTGGGCGGCGGTATCCGTGACGGCATCGATGCCCTTGCGACCAGCGGCCAGCTCGGCGAGGTCTTGCAGTCACCGGTGACGGGCTACAGCTTTGTCTATCACCTCGAAATGTATTTGTTGTTTGTGGTCATGGTTGCCTTGGGGCCGATGTTGCGCAAGGCCAAGACCACGAATTCGGATTCTTCCCGCCGTTTTGGCCTGGCTGAATTGCCAAGCTGAGGCATTTGTCCCATTCATCAAGGAGAGAGATCATGGGAACTGGAGCCATCACCCAATATGTGGATGTCGCACAAATTGTGCTGTATCTGTTTTGGCTGTTCTTTTTTGGGCTGCTGTATTACCTCGTGAGGGAAAACCATCGCGAGGGCTACCCCATGGACAGCGGTCGCGAAAACGGACCGCACATCGAGGGCTGGCCGCCTGTGCCCGAGCCAAAAGCGTATTTGCATGAAGGCGGTCACGTCACGCTCAGCCCCGATCCCGATCGCGCTGACGGCAGCTACCAAGCTCAGCCTTCACACGCTTGGAATGGCGCACCGCTGGACCCCGTGGGTAACCCCCTCACCGCAGGCGTTGGTCCTGGCGCCTGGGCCAACCGGGCCGATGTGCCAGACCGCACTTACCACGGCGAGGTCAAGATCGTCCCCCTTCGCGTGGCCAGCGATCACGGCATTGCCCATCGCGACATTGATCCCCGAGGCCTTCCGGTCTGGGGTGCCGATCGGCTTGAGGCAGGCCGAGTGGTTGACCTCTGGGTCGATCGCTCAGAAATGATGTTCCGCTACATCGAAATGCAATTGCCCGATGGCAGTCATCGACTTGTCCCCGTGACTTTTGCCCGCATCAAAAAGGATGGGGTCCATGTTCACGCCCTGAATGCCCATCAGTTTTCCGATGTGCCTGTGTTGAAGTCGGCCGAGCAAGTGACCTTCCTCGAAGAGGAAAAAATCTGTGCGGTCTACGGCGCAGGGACACTTTACGCATCGCCTGAACGCATGGAGCCCATGCTGTGAGAGCGATTCACGAGCATGAGTGGGAAGCCGAACCCGGCTTGCCTGAGGCTTTGCCTCAAAACGAAAAAATGCTTTGGCAGGGACGCCCCGATGTGTGGCGGCTTTCTGTCGAGGCATTTCATGTCCGTAAAGTGGCTTTGTATTTCCTCGTGCTGTTGCTGTGGCAACAGGTGAGCATGGCCAGCGATGGTTTGCCCTGGGTGGACAGGCTCATTGTTTTGATCGAGTCGTTCACGTTGGCCCTGATTCCCCTTTGCCTTTTGGGCATGGCGGCTTGGTGGGCGGCCAGCACCACTTTGTATTCGGTGACCGACAAACGAGTCGTGATGCGCATAGGCATCGTGCTCAGCCTCACCCTCAATTTGCCCTACCGCCAATTGCGTGCGGCCGATCTGCGACCCGGTGTAGGGGGTCATGGCGACATTGCCCTGAAGTTGCCCGAGGGTGATCGCATCGGCTGGTTCCACCTTTGGCCACACCAGCGCGCATGGCAACTTCGCTCGCCTCAACCCACCTTGCGCTGCATCCCCAGAGCCAACGAAGTCGGTGAGTTGATCCGCCAGCAATGGCAATTGGCGCATGCCGACGCACAGCAACGCCAATCCGAGCACGAGCAACACAGCAAGCCCTCCACCATGAACTGGGGCAGCAACCCGAATCAGGTGATCGCATGAACACCGCCCACCACCCCAGCAAAACCCCAAACCTTCACCCCTGGTTGGGCCTGGGCGTGCTGCTGGTGGGGGTGTTTGCTTTGATCGTTTGGGGAAAGAGCCTGCAGATCGATCCGTCTCGCGAAAACCAGGTTGAAGTGGAGGTGCAACGCGCCTTGCACTTTCAAGATGGGCCCAAAGGCGAAGTGCTGGTCATCGATGCTCAACAAGGCCGGTTGCTCGACACCTTGGAAGGCGAACAGGGTTTTGTTCGTCAGACCCTCAGGGCTTTGGCGCGTGAACGCATGCGCAGAGGTATTGCCCAACACGAACCAGT
This sequence comes from Pseudomonadota bacterium, assembly GCA_041165725.1. Lineage (GTDB taxonomy): Bacteria > Pseudomonadota > Gammaproteobacteria > Burkholderiales > Burkholderiaceae_C > Limnohabitans. The sequence continues at coordinate 81 of JBEAMY010000149.1, read as the reverse complement.
CTGGCTGCAAAGCTTGGGCAATCGTCGTTTGGTGTTGTTTGATCCCCAGACCCAAACGCGAATCGACCTGATGGCCTTTGG
>JBEAMY010000148.1:0-9359 GCA_041165725.1 Pseudomonadota bacterium | reverse complement strand
AGTTTGGACTTCCCCGAAGAAGACATCGACTTTCTTCAGCAATCGCAGGCGCTCGCCAAGCACCAAGCCTTGGTGGCGCAAACCCAGCAACTCCTGGTTCAGGCGCGGCAAGGTGCGCTGTTGCGCGAAGGCATTCGTTTGGTCATTCTTGGCCAGCCCAATGCGGGCAAGAGCGCCTTGCTCAACGCCTTGTCTGGGCGTGAGCGCGCCATCGTGACCGATGTACCTGGCACCACCCGCGATGTGCTAGAGGAGTCGCTGTCGTTCAAAGGCGTACCGGTTCACCTCATCGACACCGCGGGCTTGCGACAAGACACACAAGATGTGGTCGAGCAAATCGGCATGCAACGCACTTGGGAGCAAGTCGATCAGGCCGATGCAATCATTTGGTTGCGGGACGCCAGCAAAGCCGCTGACCCCCAAGCCCTGCAAGCTGATGAGCGCATCACCCGTCAATTGCAAGAGCGATTGAGCCGCCCCATTCCCACCCTAGAGGTTTGGAACAAACAAGATTTGGCGCAAAGCTTCAAACCCAGCCATGGCCTACTCATTTCGGCCAAAGAACGCAGGGGTTTGGATGAACTGGTCGATCAGGTGCTACACACCGTGGGCTGGGAAGCGGCCCAACAAGAAGGCGTGTTCATGGCGCGCGAACGCCATGTGCGCGCCTTGCAACTGGTCCAAGATCACCTCATGCAGGCCGGCGAGGTCTTGCAGGATCAAGCCTTGCCGCTGGAGTTGCTGGCTGAGGCCTTGCGCCAAACGCAATTAGCCCTCGATGGCATCACAGGCACCTTTTCTGCTGACGACTTGCTGGGTGAAATCTTTGCTGGCTTTTGCATCGGCAAGTGAACCCAAGGTCTACAGAATTTGGGCTCACAGCGCCTCAACGCGCGCACTGAGCTGTGCCAAGTGTTCGGGCAAGCCACAGATCACCAGCACATCGCCACTTTCAAAACGCGCCAGCTCATGCACATCGACATGAGCACCGCCAGCACGCCGCCAATGCACCAATCTAAGCTCCTGTGTCGCTTCGGCCAGCGCACCCCAGCCCAGACCTATCCATTGGGAGCCCGCAGGAATGGCCACCGTTTGCAAGCGCTCGTGGAGCAAATCCTCCACGCCATCATCGTCATGCCCATGGAAGAAACCGCGCAGCAATTGATAGCGCTCATGGCGTTGCTGCTGAACGATGCGGATGACTTGCCGCATGGGCACGCCCACCAAGGCCAAGGCATGGCTGGCCAGCATCAGGCTGCCCTCCAGTGCTTCGGGAACGACTTCGGTGGCTCCGGCTTGTCGCAGTTGGTCCATGTCCAGCTCATCTCTCGCCCTGGCGACCACAGGAATGTGTGGCGCATGTTCATGAACCAGCGTGATCACTTGCAGGGCAGAGGCCAAGTGGTCGTAGGTGATGACCACGGCACTCGCTTGCGAAAGGCCTGCGGCCATCAAGCTGGGTAGGCGCGCCGCGTCACCCAACACCACGCTGTGTCCAGCCGCATTCGCTTGACGGATGCGCTCTGGGTCCAAATCAAGGGCCACATAGTCCAAGCCTTGTTCTTCCAGCAAGGACGCGAGGTTTTGCCCGTGGCGACCAAAACCGCAAATGATCACCGCATGCGATTTGCGCATCGTGGTGGTGGCAATTTTGGTGAGCATCACCGATTGCATCAACCAGTCGTTGACGCTCACGCGCATCACCAAGCGATCGGCATGCTGAATGATGAAGGGCGTGGCCAACATGGACAAAACCATGGCCGCCAGAATCGGTGACACCCACTGGGCCGAGACCAGTCCATTGCGCTCAATCAGCGTGAGCAGCACAAAACCAAATTCGCCCGCTTGCGCCAAATAAAGACCAGTGCGCATCGCTACGCCCGAGCTGGCCCCAAAGGCACGCGCCAAACCCACGATCACCAAACCTTTGAGCACCACGGGGATGAGCGCGAACACGATCACCAGCTCCCAGTGTTGCCACACCACCATCCAGTTGAGCTTCATGCCAATGGTGATGAAAAAGAGGCCTAGCAAGACGTCTTGAAATGGCTTCACATCGGCTTCCACGCGATGCTTGAACTCGGTTTCCGAAATCAGCATGCCCGCTAAAAACGCGCCCAAAGCCAGCGACAAACCCGCGTGTTCAGTCAGCCAAGACAAACCCAAGGTGATCAGCAAGAGGTTGAGCATGAACAACTCATCGCTCTTGCGTTTCGCAACCACCCAGAGCCAGCGCCTGAGCAGGCCTTGTGCACCAAACAGCAATAAGGCCACCAGCGCCACGGCTTTGAGCATGGCCAGCCCCAAGCTTTGCCACAAGGCAGGGCCTACAGGTTGCGCCAGCGCAGGAACCAGCACCAGCAAAGGCACGACGGCCAAATCCTGAAACAGCAATACACCCATCACGTGTTTGCCGTGCTCGCTGTCGAGTTCCAATCGCTCGGCCATCAAGCGCGCGACGATGGCGGTGCTTGACATGGCCAATGCGCCGCCGAGGACCACCGCACCTTGCCAAGTCATGTCCCAGGCCAAACCTAAAAACGCAAAGGCCACAGCGAGCAAAAGATGGCCCAAGACAGCACCCAAGATGGTCAGCACAACTTGACCCATGCCCAAACCAAAGACCAGCTTTTGCATGGACTTGAGCTTGGGCAAGTTGAACTCAAGCCCAATCAAGAACATCAGGAACACCACGCCAAATTCAGCGAGGTAAGCCACACCGGGCGAAGCGGTTGAAAGGTTGAAGGCGTGTGGACCAATGAAGACGCCGACCAACAAGTAACCCAAGATGGCGGGCAAGCGGAAAAAACGAAAAACCGTGACCCCAACCACAGCGGCCAGCAAATACAACAAGGTCAGGTCAAGTGCGGACATGATCTGATCGTAACAAGTGAGTTCATGACCTCACGGTATGAAGGGACCATCACGCCTAAAATTCGCACATGAATGCCAATACCTCGGTCAGTGATGCCCAATTGCTGCAATGGGCGCAAGACGCCTTGCGCATCGAAGCGCAGGCCCTCACCCACATCAGCCAGCATTTGCAAACCGGCTTCGCTGAGGCCGTACGGTTGATGCGCGATTGCACAGGACGCGTGGTCGTCATGGGCATGGGCAAGAGTGGTCATGTGGGCCGCAAGATGGCCGCCACCCTTTCTTCTACGGGCACGCCTGCACTCTTTGTGCATCCGGCTGAGGCCAGCCATGGCGACCTCGGCATGGTGACGCCTCACGATGTGGTCATTGCCATTTCCAACAGTGGCGAGAGCACAGAGCTCGCCACCATCTTGCCCGTCCTCAAGCGCTTGGGTGTGCCCATAGTGGCCATGACTGGACAAGCCAAGTCCTCGTTGGCGCATCACGCCAATTGCGTCATTCTTTCAGAGGTCGAACAAGAAGCCTGTCCCCTCAACCTTGCGCCCACAGCCAGCACCACCGTGCAAATGGCTTTGGGCGATGCACTGGCCGTGGCCTTGTTGCAATGGCGGGGCTTCAAAGCCGACGACTTTGCGCGCTCTCACCCCGGCGGTGCTTTGGGTCGCAAACTGCTCACCCGCGTTGAAGACCTCATGCGCACGGGCGATGCTGTGCCGCGCGTAGGGCCCAACGCCAGCATGGGCGACGTGCTCCATGAAATGAGCGCCAAAGGCTTGGGTGCTACTGCTGTGGTTGACGCCCATCAGCACTTGCTGGGCATCTTCACCGACGGTGATTTGCGACGCCTGATCGATAGAGGCGAAGACATTCGTCGGCTCACAGCGGCTGAGGTCATGCACACGGCGCCAAAGCGAATCCATCCCGAAGCGCTCGCGGCAGAAGCCGCAGCACTCATGGAAAACAACCGCATCACCAGCGTGTTGGTGGTCAATGCGGCAGACGAATTGGTCGGTGCGCTCAACAGCCACGACCTCATGAAAGCCAAAGTGATATGACGCCCATTCAGGTCTTTGCGCCCGAATTGCTTTTGCGTGCGCAGGGCATCCGTGGCTTGCTGCTCGACGTCGATGGCGTGCTCACCGATGGCGGACTTTATGTGGGTGAAACCGGCGAGTCCTTCAAGCGCTTTCACACCCTGGACGGCTATGGGCTGCGCCTTGCGCGCCTGCATGGTTTTGCCTTGATGGTCGTCTCGGGCAAGGATTCCCCAGCGCTGCGTCAGCGGCTCAAGGCCTTGAAAATCGAACACCTGCATTTGGGCGCCGATCCCAAGTTGCCCCAGGCCGAAGCGGCCCTGAAAGCCTGTGGGCTGGACTGGTCAGAAGTTGCAGTGGCCGGTGACGATTGGCCCGATGCCCCGCTCATGGCCAAAGCGGGCTTGGCGTTTGCGCCGCCCACAGCACACCCCGAGATTCGCCACCTTGCGCATCACGTCACCCTCGCCCAAGCGGGTGCAGGCGCGGTGCGCGAGATCTGCGATGTGTTGCTCATGGCGCGCGGGGCGTATGTCGATGCGTGGGATCAGGCCTTGAACAGCCAAGTGGGTCATTGAAGCACCAACGCCATGCCGCAAACCAATTCTGCACGCCCAAGTCTTTCAGTGAGCAACGCCGTTTGGCGCGTGTGGGCCACCTTCGCGGACTTGGCCTTGCGCGCGCTTCCTCTTCTGGTGCTCAGCCTCTTGGCATTGCTCAGCCATTGGCTGATCAGCAATGCACCGCAGCCCGAGGCCGAGCAAAAAAGCAAAACCGTGAGCAAGTTGCCCGACTACGTGATGCACGACTTCACCACTTTGCGCTACGACAAAACCGGCTTACTTCGCGCTCGCCTATCGGGCCAACAAATGCGCCACTTGCCCGATCAAGATGTGTTTGAAGTGGATCGCCCCAAGCACGAGCAGTGGGATACCAATGGCAAGCTCACGCGCTCATTGGCGCGCAAAGGCATCAGCAACGCAGACGGCAGTGAAATCCAGTTGCTCACTGATGTTGAAGTGATTCGCCACAAAAAAGCGGGGCAGACTAACGGCGATGACCTTGACATGAGGATCACAGGTCGGTTTTTGTACCTCAAGTCGGCAAGCGAACAAATCAGCTCGCACTTGCCGGTGGTCATTGAAAAAGGCAAAGACCGCTTTGCAGCCAATGGCATGGTTTACGACAACCTGAGCCAGCAGCTCTTGCTTCAAGGCGAAGTGAAAAGCCGCTTTACGCCACCGCAACGTCGATGACACGCCCAGCGCATCAGCGGGCTAAAACAACAAACCCCCAGTGAAGGGGGTTTTTTCATGCTGATCTGAACCACGCCATGCCTGTGGCATGGGCGTCAGAACATCAACAAAAAGGGATCAGCCTTCGCGATCGCGACGGCCACCGCCACCATAAGGGCTGCGGAAACCACCTTCACGGGGACCGCCGCCATCACGGCGGGGACCACCGAAACCGCCGGTGCGGGGAGGACGGGGTTCAAGCGGACGGGCTTCGTTGACCACCAAGTTGCGGCCACCCATGTCTTTGCCATGCATGCCATTGATGGCGGCTTGGGCTTCAGAGTCAGAGGCCATTTCAACGAAACCGAAACCTTTTGATCGGCCGGTGTCGCGCTCCATCATGACCTTGGCACTGGTGACAGCGCCAAAAGCCGAAAAAGCCTGATTGAGATCGCCATCGCGAACGGAATAGGGCAGGTTGCCCACGTACAGTTTGTTACCCATTGAGGGAACTCCAAAAGAGACAAGAAAACAGCGATGGAGTTCCAGGGTAGCTCATTGGCTTGCACACCACCTAGCAGAAATCGTCCGATCACCCACCTGCGTCGAAATGACGCAAGTTGCATAATTATTGACCAGACCCTGTCTGTCAACCCCCGTGTTTACACGGAATTTAGTGATTTTTTTCGTTCACCAACTCACTTCGCGGTCTGGTGTGGACGAAATCTTGTGAATCGTGAGGTCTGCCCCCTCGAATTCCTCTTCTTGGTCCAGGCGCAAACCCGAGATGAAATGAATGGCGCCGTACACCACCGCGCCGCTCAGCAAAGCCCAGGCCACGCCCAGCAAAGTGCCCAGCAATTGGGCCATGGGGCTCACGCCACCCAGCCCGCCCAGCGCGGGCAGACCAAAAACCCCCGCAGCCAAACCGCCCCAGGTACCGCACAAACCGTGCAGCGGCCACACGCCCAACACATCGTCGATGCGCCAGCGGTTTTGGGTGATGGTGAACATGGCCACGAACAGGCCACCAGCAATCAGGCCCACGACCAACGCCCCCATGGGGTGCATGACGTCCGAGCCAGCGCACACGGCAACCAACCCGGCCAAAGGCCCGTTGTGAACAAAGCCGGGGTCGTTTTTGCCAACCACCAAAGCGGCCAGCGTGCCACCCACCATGGCCATGAGCGAGTTGACCGCAACCAGGCCGGACATCTTGTCGAGCATCTGTGCGCTCATCACGTTGAAGCCAAACCAGCCCACGATCAGAATCCACGCACCCAGCGCCAAAAAGGGAATGCTTGAAGGCGGATGGGCAGACACCGCGCCATCTTTGCGGTAGCGGTTTGAGCGGGCACCCAACCAGATCACAGCTGGCAAAGCGATCCAGCCCCCCACGGCGTGGACCACCACCGAGCCAGCAAAATCGTGGAACTCTTCGCCAAACTGGGCCTTGAGCCAAGCCTGAACGCCAAAGTGCTGATTCCAGGCAATGCCTTCAAAAAACGGGTAGATAAAGCCGACGATAACGGCAGTTGCCACCAATTGGGGGTAAAAGCGAGCACGTTCAGCAATACCGCCAGAAATGATGGCAGGGATGGCGGCAGCAAAAGTGAGCAAGAAAAAGAACTTCACCAAGTCGTAGCCGTTGCGTTGAACCAGCTCAGAGGCCGGCACCAAAAAGCCTGTTCCATAGGCCACCACATAGCCCACCAAGAAATACACCACCGTCGAGACACTGAAATCAACCAAGATCTTGACCAGCGCATTGACTTGGTTCTTTTTGCGCACCGTGCCCAACTCCAAAAAGGCAAAGCCTGCGTGCATGGCCAGCACCATGATGGCGCCTAAAAGGATAAAGAGCGCATCTGCTGCGCCCGGTATTGGTGCATTCATCGGAATTCCTTGGAAAGTCGGATTTGTTTTGGTGCAAAAAAAGGGTCTGATGCCCCATGCACCACGAGTCAGCAAAAAGTGCACCATCGCTGATCATGGTCATTTATTAAATGGGGTCAGATTACATTTTTGTTCCAAAAACGTAATCTGACCCCATTTAATAATGGTCATTTAATAAATACAGAGGGTCGGGCAGACTTGCTCAAAATGCGCTGAAAACAAAGGCATTGCTATACTGAAAATCCATGTCTTTCATCACCCAGCCCCGCTCGTTGGTCTTGCCCAAACCCCTGCGTTTGCGCTCTGGCGCCACCCTTACCGGAGTGCGCATGGCTTACGAGATGTACGGTGAGCCCAATGCCGATCAGTCCAATGTGGTGCTGGTCTGCCATGCCCTCAATGCCTCTCACCATGTGGCTGGCCATTACGCCGACGACCCCAACAATGTGGGTTGGTGGGACAACCTCATTGGCCCAGGCAAAGCCGTCGATACCAACCGCTTTTGCGTGATCGGTGTCAACAACGTGGGGTCGTGCTTCGGTTCCTACGGCCCACTGGACCTTCACCCCGAAACTGGCCAGCCCTGGGGCGGCGACTTTCCTGTGGTCACGGTGGAGGACTGGGTTGATGCCCAAGCGGCTTTGCTCGACGAGCTGGGCATCGCGAAACTGGCTGCCGTCATGGGTGGCAGCTTGGGCGGCATGCAGGCCCTGAGCTGGACCCTGCAGTACCCCGATCGCGTACGCCATGCCGCTGTGATTGCCAGCGCACCCAATCTCACCGCAGAAAACATTGCTTTCAACGAGGTGGCGCGCCGCGCCATCGCCACCGACCCCGACTTCCATGACGGCCACTATGCCCGTCACGGCGTTTTGCCAAAACGTGGATTGCGCATCGCGCGCATGATCGGCCACATCACCTACCTCAGCGATGATGTGATGAACGAAAAGTTTGGCCGACTCCTGCAAGACCGTACCGACTTTCAATACACCACTCAAGACATCGAGTTCCAGATCGAAAGCTATTTGCGCCACCAAGGCAATAAGTTCAGCGAATACTTCGACGCCAACACGTATTTGCTGATCACCCGTGCGCTTGACTATTTCGATCCAGCCCGCACACATGGTGGCCAGCTCTCACGCGCTTTGGCCGCGGCCAAGTCCCGCTTTTTGGTGGTGAGCTTCAGCACCGACTGGCGCTTTGCCCCTTCGCGCAGTCGCGAAATCGTCAAAGCCTTGCTCGACAACGGCTTGCCCGTGAGCTATGCCGAGATCGACGCCCCGCACGGCCACGACGCTTTCTTGCTCAACGATCCGCGCTACCACGCTGTGGTGCGCGCCTATTTCGATGGCATTGAAAAAGGAGGGCATGGCGCATGAGCGATTGGCCCACCATGAATCGGCTTGCTGAGCTGGTGCCACACGGCAGCCGTGTGCTCGACCTCGGCTGTGGCGACGGCGCACTGCTGCATCACTTGCAAACCACCAAGGGCTGCACGGGATATGGCGTTGAAATTGACGACAGCAATGTGCTGGCTTGCATCAAGCGCGGCGTTTCGGTGATCCAGCTCAACCTCGACCAAGGCCTGAGCACCTTTGCTGACCAAAGCTTTGACGTGGTCTTGCAGATCGACACCTTGCAACACCTTCGCAATGCAGAAACCATGTTGCGCGAAACCGCGCGGGTGGGTCGCATGGGCATCGTGGCCTTCCCCAACTTTGCGCACTGGCCTAACCGCCTGCGCGTGCTGGCTGGGCGCATGCCCGTCACCAAGCGTTTGCCTTACCAGTGGTATGACACGCCCAACATTCGCGTGGGCACGTATGCCGACTTTGAAGTCTTGGCGGGCAAAAATGGGTTTCGGATTTTGGATGCGTTCGGCATCGAGCAAGGCCAGCAAGTCCGACGCTGGCCCAACCTTCTGGCATCGACCGCTGTTTTCAAATTCGACCGGCCTTGACAGGCTGTCACCACCAGGGACAGCCCTTTCATTAGCCTCAACCACCCTGTTGCCTCCCCATTTCCACCGTTTGCCACCCACAGCTGACATTGGCACAGCAACCCGTCCTGACCCCCATGAACGAAGTCAAAACCATAAGCGAACAACTCTGCGAAGTCGGCCACAGCCTCTTCGCCCGTGGCTATGTGCACGCCACTGCGGGTAACCTGAGCGCTAGGCTTTCTGACGGCAGCGTGCTCATCACGCCCACCGATGCGTGTTTGGGTCGCTTGCAGCCCGATGAGCTCGCCCACGTTTCAGCCGGAGGTGAACATTTGCGCGGCGGCAAGCCCAGCAAAACCTTGGTCTTGCACCGCC
>JBEAMY010000147.1:0-2655 GCA_041165725.1 Pseudomonadota bacterium | reverse complement strand
TCGGGACCGATTTTGTCGCGCGTGCGCCCAAAGACGGTTACACCCTGGGCATGATGATCGATTCGCACACGATCACCCCGGCTTTGATGACTCGACTCAATTACGACTCCATCAAAGACTTCACACCGATATCGATGATGGCGATGGGGCAGCACATCATTGTGGCGCATCCTTCGTTCGGTCCCGACAACATCAAGGAATTGATCGACTACGCCAAGGCCAAGCCGGGTGAGCCGTATGCCTCATCCGGCACGGGAACAGCCCAGCACCTGGGTATGGAAATGTTGAAGCTGAAAGCGGGTATTCAGCTCACCCATGTGCCCTACAAAGGCGGTGGTCAGGCCATCAACGATGTGGTGAGTGGGCAAGTCAAAGTGGCCATTCTGGGTATTGCACCGGTGTTGCCTTTCATCAAATCCGGACAGCTCAAGGTGTTGGCGGTCACGGGGGAGAGCCGCACCAGCTTGTTTCCGCAAGTCAGCACCGTGTCTGAAACGGTGCCAGATTTCGTGACCTTGCAGTGGTTCTCCATGATGGCACCGGCAGGCATCCCCAAAGATGTGCAGATGAAACTGCATGAATTGATTGCTCGGGTATCGCAAGATCCGGAGGTCAAGCAACGCCTGGCGGCGGTGGCCTTGGAGACGCAGTTGAGTGCCCAACCCGCTGACTTGATCCGATTCATGGAGCAAGACATCGCCAAATGGCCAGCCTTGGTCAAGGCCGCTGGCATCAAGCCGGACTGAGACCCCCCGCATCACCTGGAGTTAGCATGCAACTCACCGAGCTTGAACAATCCATGCTGGATGGCTCCCAGGGCGAGGCAGTGCGTGAGGCACTGAGCTTCCAGTTGCAAGTGGGGCGCTTTTTCGGCGCCCAGCGATTTGTCCCCATCACCAATGCGCATTTGATGGGGGATATTGAGGTGATGGGCGATGGCGGTCTGGGCTTGCTCAGGCGTTTGTCGGATCACAAGGCTCACTGTGCGGTACCCACGTCCACCAATGCGCGCTGCATGCACTTTGACGACATCCCTGAGTTGGCACAAAGTCCCGCTGAGGTCGAAAAAGAGCACGAGATTGTTCGCCGCATCCAAGACATGCGTGCGGTGGCCACGGATACCTGCATCAATTACCAGACGGTGTACCAACCCAAATTGGGTGAGCACGTTGCCTGGGGTGATACGGGAACCGTCATCTATGCCAACTCTGTTCTTGGCGCCAGGACGAATTACGAAGGTGGCATGTCCAGTTTCGCCGCATCCGTCACAGGCCGCACGCCTGCCTACGGATTTCATCTTGACGAGGTGCGTCGCGGCACCTTGCATGTGAACGTTCGTACGTCGTTGAAGGACACGGCGGATTGGGGCGCATTGGGCAAGCTGGTGGGACATCCGAACCAGGATTATTTTGCGGTACCGGTGTTTCACGGGGTCGACGAGATGCCGATGTCCGATGACCTCAAGCACCTGGGAGCCTCGCTCGCCAGTTATGGTTCTATGGCCATGTACCACATGGTTGGTGTCACGCCCGAGGCGACGAGGTCGGCGCAGGCGTTTGGCGGTCGAACTCCCAACTCGGTGCTTGACATCACGGCGGCGGATATTCAGGCGGTGTATGACGCGTATCGCTATGTGGATTCGCAAGCCAATCTGGTGGTTTTTTCAGGACCTCAGCTGTCACTGTTCGAAATGCAACGTCTGGCTGAATTGTTCAAAGGACGCAAAGTGGCGACCGGTATGCACGCATTTGCCACCACCAATCATGCCGTGTGGAGCGATGCCAAGCGATTGGGGTACGTGCAAACGCTTGAGCAGGCTGGGGTCAAAATTCTGCAGGGTGTTTGCTTTTACCTCCTGCAAAGATTGACACAGATCCGTGAAGAGCAGGGGTGGACCAATCTGATTTCCAATTCGGCCAAGCTGGTCAACACGATCACAGCGCATCGCTTCAACACAGTTTTGCGACCTACTACACAGTGTGTCGAGATCGCGTGTACCGGAGTCTTGTCATGAGCATTTGCGTACAACTGACTCGTGCCTGGGGACCTGTGGTCGAGGCGCCCGTGCTGGTGATGAAAGAGGGTTTCAGCCCCCGCTATGACCTCGATCGGTGGAGCGGCGTGATTTCGCGTATTGGGCATTCGGCAGAAGGCGAGTCGATCAAAGGTCGCATCCTATTGATTCCCACGGTCAAGGGCGGTGTTGCAGCCGGATGGGCTTTTTATGATCTGTTGAACAAAGGTATTGCACCTGCAGGTTTTGTATTTGGAAGACTCAACCCGGTGATGGTTCAGGGCGCCGTTCTGGCGCGGCTTCCCATTGCTGAAGGGTGGTATCAAGCTGAAATTGAAAAGCTTCGCAATGGTGACGCAGTACGACTTGACCCTGACTCTAAAACTTTAACTTTTCAATAAATTCGGCAGTTTATTTTTTTCGCAATAAGTGCATTCCGGTCTGTAACTTCGGGGCGATCAGGATGGTGAAATCGGAGACATTGAAATCTCGACGCTAGACTGCCTCCTGTGTGTACGAACTTCACGCCAACCAAGAGCGCCCAGTGGGTGAAGGACACGCTCGGCGTTCGGAGAGATCAAACAGTTCGATCATCTTGCGAATCGCTTCACGCTTGGCCTGTGGGGCTAGTGCTTTACCCC